>NZ_JBWKPK010000003.1:0-283188 GCF_059418205.1 Caulobacter sp. GW821-FHT09B11
ACGCGGTGTTGAGTTCTGAGAGACCCCTCACCCGACCTCGCTCCGCGAGGCCACCCTCTCCCGCAAGGGGAGAGGGAAGACAGAAAAAGCCTAGGTCCCCGCTTTCGCGGGGATTTTACGGGAGGAGAGGCAGGCTCTCCTCTCGTAACCTCCCTCGCCCAACCCCAACACCGCCTTCCTGGGCCTTGTGCCCAGGATCCATCGTTCAGCTGCTCAGGTCTTTGCAGGACGGCCGAGGTTTGAGCGGTCGCCGGCATGGGCCCTCGCCACAGGGGCGAGGGAGGCGGAGGTTTGTTGCTGGGGGCGGAGACGTCCGCCGCTGCGGAAGCTGAGAACGCCCCCCCCCCTCCGGCCCTCCGGGCCGCCTCCCCCAGAGGGGGAGGATCTTTGCCGTTACACCACCGCCGGCGCCGGGGTCAGGGCGCGGACGGCGGCGATGATGGGGTCGGCTTCGGTGCGGGCCAGCCAGTCGGGGCTGACGTCGGCGAAGCGGACGAGGCCGGCGCGGTCGATGACCACCACGGCCGGCTGCGGCAGCTCCCAGGTGCCCGTGCCGGTGATGTCGCCGATGAAGCTGCCCTTGGCGCGCTGGGCGTCCTGGCTGGCCTGGTCGGCAACGTAGGTGACGCCGAAGCGGCGACCCAGCTCGTTGCCGAGGTCGGCGGCGACCTTGTAGCTGAGGCCGTGGCGCGTGCGGATCTCGCCCAGGCGCTCGGGCACCTGCGGGCTGACGGCGACCAGGGTCGCGCCGATCGCCTTCAGGGCGGGGGCCAGGGTCTCTTCGTAATAGGGCAAGGCGATGTTGCAGGCCGGACAGCCGGCGAAGCGGAAGAAGATCAGCACCGCCGGACCCCTGGCGGTCAGGCTCTCCAGGGTCAGGTCGCCGCCCTCGACGTCCTTGAGCACGAAGGGGGCGACCTTGTCGCCGACCTTGACCCAGGCGTCGGGGTCGGCCGCCTCGACCAGCCGTGCGCGCTGGTCGATGTTGATCTTCAGCGCGGCCGGCTCCCAGGTGCGGACGCGTTCGGCATGCAGAGCGGCCAGGCGCTCGCGCAGGGTCTGATGGCTCATGAAATCCTCCCTTTGTGGTGTGTGGGGCTCATCCGGCGACCGTTGCGTTGAACGAGCGGTCGAAGGCGGCGGCCGGATCGAGGGTCGAGGTGATCGCGCCCGCGCCGCGGAAGTGGTCGAGCACGGCCCGGGCCTCGGTCACCGAGCTGTCGTCGATCGGCACGGGCAGAAAGCGGTAGTAGCGGACGGTGTACTGCGCCACGTCGAGCGACAGGCCGGTCTCCTTCGACAGCACGGCGGCGAAGGCGTCCGGGTTCTGGACCGCCCAGCGCCGGGCCCTGGCCAGGCGGCGCAGGAAGTCGTCGATCTGCGGCCGCTTGGTCTCGATCGCCTTGAGGCTGGCGGCCTCGTAGCCGGCGCCGAGCAATATCCCCTCGCCGTCGATCAGGATCCGGGCGCTGTCGTGCAGGCGGGCCAGGGCGACATAGGAACCCCAGGTCACCCAGGCGTCGATCGAGCCGGCGGTGAAGGCCGCCTTGGCGTCGCCCGGGCTGAGGAAGACCAGCGAGATGTCGGACGGCTTCAGCCCCGCCTTCTCGATCACCCGCAGCAGCAGGTAATGGCCGATCGAGCCGCGGCCGGTGGCGATCTTCTTGCCCTTCAGGTCGGCGGGCGCGCGGATGGCCGAGTCCTTGGGCACCAGGATGGCGGTCGCCCCGCCGCCGCTGCGGGCGGCCTGGACGGCCTTGATCCTGGCCCCGCTGGCGTAGGCGAACAGGAACGGCGCGTCGCCGGCCTCGCCCAGGTCCACCGCCCCCGCGCCGAGGGCCTCGAGCAGCGGCTGGGCGGCGGGGAACTCGCTCCACTCGATCTTGTAGGGAACGCCTTCGAGCGCGCCCGAGGCGATCAGCACCGCCTTGGTGCCGCCGCGCTGGCTGCCGACCTTGAGCGGCGCGGCCGCGTCGCCCTTGCCGCAGGCCGAGAGGCCCGCGCCGAGACCGGCCAGCGCGCCGAGGCCGATGATGAGCTGGCGTCTTTGCATGCCGCCCTCCCCTTAGAAGCGTTGGGTCAGGCGGGCGTAGTAGTAGCCGCCGGTGATGCCGAAGGGCGAGAACAGGCCAAACTGCAGCGTGCCCTGGTCGGCGTTGACGATGCCGATCTTGTCGGGGTGCTGGTCGAACAGGTTGTTGGCCCCGATGGCGATGCTGGTGGTCGGGCGCACGTCCCAGGCGATGTCGAGATCGGCCACCCACTTGGGACTGAAGGTGCGGTCGAGGCTCGGCGAGGTTCCGGCCTCGGTATATTCGCCGTAGCGGGTGGCGCGGAGGCTGGCGCTGAGCGTCTGGCGGCTCCAGACCGCGCCCAGCACGATCTTCTCGCGCGGCGTGCCGCGGGTCAGGTCCGAGATCTTCTGGCGGTCGAACAGCACCAGGCTGGGGTTCACCGCCTTGAGGATGGCCGGCGTCTCGATGACGTCCCGCACCTTGGTCTTGTTGAAGGCGTAGGCGGCGTTGAGGTTCAGCTTGCCCGCCGAGCCCAGGTCGAGGCCGTACTCGGCCACGAAGTCGACGCCCGTCGTCCGGGTCGAGACGGCGTTGGTGTAGTAGGTCGCCGTCAGGCCCTGCGGGAAGCGGGCCAGCAGGCCGACCAGCGCCGCCTGCGAGGCCAACTGGGTGACCGACAGGTCGAGGTTGCTGGTGTCGACGATGCGGTCGTCGATGTCGATCTGGTAGGCGTCGAGCGTCAGGCGCAGGCGGGCCAGAGGCTCGGCGGTGATCCCGAAGCTGTAGTTGGTCGAGGTCTCGGGCTTCAGCGGCGTCGCGCCCAGGGCCTTGGCCTCGGTGCTGTCGGTGCGCAGCACCTTGGTCGGATAGGTCAGGTATTCGCCGGGCGTGCAGGCCGCGCCGCGGAAGGTGTTGTTGGGCGAGGCCGGGCACAGGCTGCCGGAGATGGTCGAGGTGGCGAAGATGCCCTGGCCCAGCGAGGGGGCGCGGAAGCCGTTGCTGACCGTGGCGCGCAGGGCGTAGCCGGGCAGGAACTCCCAGCGGGTAGTCAGCTTGCCGCTGGTCGTCTCGCCGACGTCGCCGGTGTAGCGCTCGTGACGGAGCGCGGCGCCGACGTACCAGTTTTCCGTAAGATCGGTCCCGAGGTCGGCGTAGACGGCGTAGGAATGGCGAGAGGTCGAGCCGGCGTCCTCGGGCGCGGTGCCGGCGTAGGACGACAGGCCGGGGTTCGGGCGCAGGCCGGCGAAGGGCTGGCCCGCCGGGATCACGTAGTCGCCGACCTTGTACGAAGCCTCGTCGCCGGCCTCGATCAGGAAGTGCTCGTAGCGGTGCTCCAGGCCCCACGACACCTGCAGCGGATGCGGCAGGACGCTGGCGAACTCCCGCGTGACGTCGAGGTTGTTGGTCCACTGCTGGAACTGGTGGGTCGACAGGTGGAAATAGGTCGGGCTGTCGGGGCCGAGGGTGGCGTTGAGGGTGTTCTCGCCGTCGAGCTGGGCGTGGTCCTGGGCGAAGGTGGTCGAGGCGTCCCACGACCAGCCGGCCTTTTCGCCGCGGGCGCCGAAGCTGGTCTGCCAGTCGAGCTCGAAGATCCGCCGCAGGGCGTTGAAGCCGTTCGGATAGACCTCGGGCAGCGAGTTGCGGTTCAGGGGCCGGCCGGCGGTGACGCCGGTGACGGGGGCGAGGTTGGGCAGGAAGCTGCCGGTGACCTTCTTGGACGCGCGGTGGCTGACCGTGCCGCTGGAATAGAGCGTCAGGTCGCGCCAGGGCAGCTCGGCGTTGTAGGCCGTGGCGATGATGTCTTCCTCGCCCGGACCGTAGCTGGCGCCCCAGTAGTAGCGGTCGGCCGTGGCGTCGCGGGCGTCGGGGGTGACGGTGGTCGTCCCGCCAGTCGTGGTGACGGTAGGCTGGTAGAGGTACTGGGCGCGGGACGGGACGGCGCGCGAGGCGGCCTCGTTGTTCTTCCAGTTGACGGCCAACTGGAGAAAGCCGCCGTCCTCGCCCAGCGGACGGGCCAAGGTCAGGCTGGCGGCGCGGGTGTCGCCGTCGCCCAGATAGTTCTGGCCGCCGGTGTAGGAGAACTCGCCGCCTTCGGTCCCCTTCTTGAGGATGATGTTGACGACGCCGGCGATGGCGTCCGAGCCGTACTGGGCCGAGGCGCCGTCGCGCAGCACCTCGATGCGCTCGATGGCGCTGGCCGGGATCAGGTCGAGATCGACCGGCACGCCGCCGCGACCGACGCGGGCCAGGTTGTTGATCAGCGAGGTGGTGTGGCGGCGCTTGCCGTTGACCAGGAACAGGGCCTGGTCGCCGTTGAGGCCGCGAAGCGTGATGGCCCGCACCGTCCACGAGGTGCCGCCGCCGTTGACGCCCGGCAGGTTGAACGACGGGATCAGGGTGTTGAGCACCTCCTTCAGGCCGGTCTTGCCGGTGGCGGTCAGTTGCTCGGACGAGATGACGTCGATGGGCGCTGGGCTGTCGGCGACCGTGCGGCGCACACCGCGCACGCCGGTGACGACGACGCCGTCCACGGAAGCGGCGGCCGCGTCGGGCGCATCAACTGCAGGAATGGGCTCGGCGGCCAGGGCCGCGCCCGAGGCGCAGGCCAGCAGCAGGCCGGCGAAGGCCGAGCGTTTCAGAGTCTTGGTCGGCGAAACACGAGTCAAAAAGCTATCCCCCGCGCGGAGCGCATGGACCCCGCGTCGTTTTGTGGTCTTCGAAAGAAAGAGAGAGAGAGAGAGAGAGAGGCGGCGGGACCCTCCCGCCGCCGTTAGTTCAGGCGGGCTTGCGCTCCCGATACGGCACGTCGTCGGAGCCGATCAGCACGCGCTCCATCACCCGCGGGAAGTCGCCGTAGTCGCGCACGGCGTAGTGCAGGCCCGCGCGGTTGTCCCACAGGACCACCGAGTTGGGCCGCCAGCGGAAGCGGGCGTGATGCTCGGGCTTCTTCACCTCTTCATAGAGACGGGCCAGCAGGGCCTTGCTCTCTTCCGGCGCGAGGTCGACGAAGCGCGGCTTGAGGCCGAAATTGATCCAGAAGATCTCCTGCCCCGTCTCCGGATGGGTGCGGATGGCCGGATGGGCGGTCAGCGGATAGCGCTCGCCCGACTTGTTCAGGGCGTCCTGGTAGTCGTGGATGACATAGAGTTCGTCGACGGCGGCCTTCAGGTCGTCGGGCAGGCCCTTCCAGATCGCGTGGCCGTCGGCCCAGATGGTGTCGCCGCCGACCTCGGGGATGTGCACCGCCTTCAGCACCGCGCCGAACGACGGATTGACCCGCCAGCTGGTGTCGGTGTGCCAGTGGTTCTCGCGGATGTCGTACTTCTTCAGCGCCTCGGCCGAGATCGGCTGCACGGCGCGGTGGGTTTCGACGCCGCCGACCGGGTGGGCGTAGACCTCGCCGAAATTGGCCGCGAAGGCCAGCTGCTGGTCGCGGCTGATGTCCTGGTCGCGGAAGAACAGCACCTTACGGTCGAGCAGCAGGGCCTTCAGCGCGTCGCGCTGCTCGCGGCTCAGGGTCTGGCGCAGGTCGAGCCCGGCGACTTCGGCGCCGATGGTCGGGCTGACGGGGGTGACGGTCAGGCCGACGGACTGGCGGACCTGGTCGAGGACGGCGCTGAGGACGGTGCTCATGGGGGGAACCTCCATCTCACCGACGCGAGGCGGTCGGCGGAGGCGAACATGGCGAGCGCGCCCGAACCGGGCGAACGAGTATTTCTTCGAAAGAATTCAGAGATTTATATATCGCGATACGCAATAATCGGCATTTGCGGAACACATAGTCGCGTGCGTTGTCGCGATGTTTCAGCGGCGCCGGACGAAACCATCAGCGGGGCTCGACAGCGCCCTTGCGCGGCGCTTGAGGATCGTCGAAAGAAACCCCATCAATCTTGTAGAGTTTCATCCCGATGACCTCGCGCCCCGTGATCGCCGTGGTCGGCGCCGGCTTCAGCGGCGTCATGACCGCCCTGCATCTGCTGCGGAGCGACGCAGGCCCGCGGGTGATCCTGCTGGAGCGGCGCAGCCCCGTGGGCCTGGGCGCCGCCTACGCCACCCATAATCCCAGCCACCGCCTGAACGTGCGGGCCGGCAACATGAGCGCCTGGCCGGACGCGCCGGGCGACTTCGTGGCGTGGCTGCGCGGCCAGGGGCTGGAGGTCGGGGCCGGCGACTTCGCCACGCGCGGCGACTATGGCCGCTACCTGCAGGGCCTGCTGGTGGACGCGGTCGCCGGGCCGGAGGCGGCCGGCCGGCTGATCGTCGCGCCCGACGAGGTGGTGGGGCTGGAGCCGGGCGGCGACGGCTGGCGACTGACGACGGCCATGGGCCGGCCGATCCTGGCCAACGCCGTGGTCCTGGCCTTGGGCAATCCGCCGCCCTGCCGCCCGGCCGGCGTCGACGAGGCCCTGGCCGCCTCGCCCGCCTATGTCGCCGATCCCTGGCGTTGGGACGCCAAGGCCCTGCCGCAGGGGCCGGTGCTGCTGCTGGGCACGGGCCTGACCATGGTCGACGTGGCGCTGAGCCTGGAGGACGCCATGCCCGGCCGCTCGATCATCGCCCTTTCCCGCCGGGGCCTGACGCCGCGCGAACACGAAGGCGAGCCGCCCGAGCACCCGCCCAGGCCGCCCTCCTCCGACCTGAGCCCGCAGGCGGCCTTGGAATGGCTGAAGCGGACAGCGGCCGTGCACGGCTGGCGGACGGCGGTCGACGCCCTGCGGCCGGCGACCCAGGACCTGTGGCGCGGCTGGAGCGTGGCGCGCAAGCAGGCCTTCCTGCGCCACGCGCGGCCGTTCTGGGACGTGCACCGCCATCGCCTGTCGCCCGAGGTGGCGGCCCGGGTGGCCAATCTGCGCCAGGCCCGCCGCCTGAAGGTGGTCGCCGGCAAGATCGTGCGACTGTCCGAGCGGGCCGACGGCCGCGTCGATGGCGCCTGGCGGCCGCGCGGCGAGATGGACGCCCAGCCGTTCGTCGTCAGCGCGGTGATCAACGCCACCGGACCGACCGGCGACGTGACGCGATCGAGGGATCCGCTGGTCCTCGACCTGATCCGCCGGGGCCTGGCGCGCCCCGATCCGCTGCGGCTGGGCCTAGACGTCGACGCCGACAACCGCCTGCTCGACATTTCGGGCGCGGCGACGGCCAGCCTGTTCGCGGTCGGCCCGGTGACCCGCGGCGCCTGGTGGGAGATCAACGCCGTGCCCGACATCCGGAGCCAGGCGGCGCAGGTGGCGACGGCTGTATTGGCGGCGACCGCCCAGGTCGGATCGACATTCAACGCCTGAGACGAAAACCTCGTCCTTCGACAGGCTCAGGATGAGGTTTTTCTGCTGCCCGGGCTTATAATTGGTCCTCATCCTGAGCTTGTCGAAGGACGAGGACCAAGCACCGAGGCTGGATCTCGATGCGCCCTAACTCCAGACACGAAAAACCCCCGCCGGCGGACCGACGGGGGTGTTTTCAGCAAGTAAGCTCTGAAGCTTACGCGCCGCCCGGGAAGCGGAACGGAACCTTCACGGTGCCGGTCTTGGCGCCCATCGGCAGCTTCTCGGCGATGCACATGGCCGCCTTGTCGAAGCCCTTGCCGGCCGCGCTGTTGTCGACGACCTTGCAGCCCGAGAGCTTGCCGGCGTCGGCGGTGCATTCGAGCATCACCTGAGCCGCGTCCTTGGTGTTGGCGAACTGCTGCAGGCAGCGGCCCATCTGGTCTTCGAAGCCACCGGCGGCCGAAGCGGCCGAAGCGACGAAGAAGCTGCCGGCCATAGCCGCTGCGAAAGCGATCGAGAATTTCATAGCCGCCCATCCCTCCTGGCGAAAACTTGATGGGAGGGTTTTCGCAGGAGGCCGCTAACGAAGAACCAAGGTTCGCGGTTAATCTTTTCTGAAAATGATTAATGCGCCCGGGAGCCGCTCAGAGCTCCCGCCTCATAGTTCGAGGGCCGCGGTGTGGATCAGCTCCGAGAGCTTGGCGATCGACGGGTGCGGCGCGGTTCCGGTGCGACGAACATAGGCCACCTTCGGCAGGCTGGGTAAAGCCCCCTCGGCGATCGGCTGGGCGTCCGGGCGGAACAGGCTGGTGCGGCAGGTCACCGCCAGGCCCGACTGCACGGCCGCTCGCAGGGCCGAGAGGCTGGGGGTCTCCAGCGCCACGCGGTAGGACCGTCCTTCCCGCTCCAGCGCCGCCAGGGCCGCGTCGCGGAACCGGCACGGGGATTCCAGGATCGCCAGCGGCAGCACCGGCAGTTGGGCGAGGTCGGGCTCGCCGTGCCAGACCATCGGCACCGTGCGGGCGGCGGCCGGGTCGTCATAGGCGCCCATGCACAGGATGACGTCCAGGCGGTCGCTGCGCAGCAGTTCCAGCAGTTCCGGCGAGCCGGCCACCCTCACCTGCAGCTGGGTGTCGGGATTGAGCTGGGCGAAGCGGGCCAGCACGCCCGACAGCAGGGTCTCGGCGAAGTCCTGCACCAGTCCCACCCTTGCAGGCCCGGCCAGGGCGTCGCCGGTCAGGGCGACCACGGCGCGGTCGTTGAGGGCGAGGATGTCGCGGGCGTGGCCTAGCAGGGTCTGGCCGGCCGGGGTCAGCGACAGCCGCCGCCCCTCGCGGTGGAACAGCGGCGTCAGAACCGTCTCCTCCAGCCGCTTCATCTGCAGGCTGAGGGCCGACTGGGTGACGAAGACCCGCTCGGTGGCGCGCAGCATCGAACCGCTGTCGACGATGGCGACGAAGCTGCGGAGAAGTTCGGTCGGAAGGTTGGTCGGCATCTGGCGTCCCGTCTGATCCCGTTGAGGAACTCTAATAAGACCCCTGAGGATAAGTCTATTGATCGAGTAGGAATTCAGCGTCCATCTCTGTGAAGCAACGGCGCCCCCGCCGCAACGGTCACAGCGATGGAAGCGACCCGATGTCTTTGGCGACCGCCGATAGAATTTCTCTAGCCAGGCCATCCCCCAAGGGGTGGCGATGGCCCCGCCTTTCGCGGGCTCGCTGGCTGTCTCCGGTCGTGCTTCTGGCCTTGTGGGAGTTGGGTTCGCGCTTCGGCCTGATCCCCGAACGGGTGCTGGCCGCGCCCTCGACGGTGGCTGAAACCTTCTGGGCGCTGACGGTCTCGGGCGAGCTTCCCGCCAACCTGCTGGTGTCGCTGGCCCGCGCCGCCGCCGGCCTGGCGATCGCCTTGACCGTCGCCGTGACCCTGGGCCTGGTGGCCGGCCTGTCGCGCTGGGGCGAGACCGTCGTCGACCCGCTGATGCAGATCAAGCGGACCATCCCGTCCCTGGCCCTGACCCCGCTGTTCATCGTCTGGTTCGGCATCGGCGAGACGCCGAAGATCGCCCTGATCGCCGTGGCGACGACTTTCCCGATCTATCTGAACCTCTTCGCCGGGGTGCGCGGCATCGACGTGCGGCTGGTCGAGGCCGCCCGCAGCTTCGGCCTGTCGGGCTGGAGCCTGGTGCGCGAGGTGATCCTGCCCGGCGCCCTGCCCTCGTTCTTCGTCGGCCTGCGATACGCCCTGGGCGTCTCGGTGCTGGTGCTGGTGGTGGCCGAGCAGATCAACGCCCAGGCGGGCCTTGGCCACCTGATCAACAACGCCCGCGACTTCATGCGCACCGACATCATCGTCGTCTGCCTGCTCGTCTACGCCCTGCTCGGCCTTGGCGCCGACGCCCTCGTTCGCACGCTGGAGCGCCGCGCTCTGGCCTGGCGCCCCAGCCTCGTGGAGCAATGACCATGGTCCAGCCGCGCATCCGCCGCCGCGCTTTCGACACCGCCGCCGTCCCGACCGCCGCCCCCTCGGCGGCGCCATCGGTCGCCCCCGCCGTGAAACTGAACGGCTTCGTCCGCCAGTTCGGCGAGAACCGGGTCATCGACGGCCTGGACCTCTCGATCGCGCCGGGCGAGTTCGTCGCCCTGCTGGGCGCCAGCGGCTCGGGCAAGACCACCCTGCTGCGCACCCTGGCCGGGCTCGACCCCGTCGGCGACCAGGACGTGACGACGCCGAGCACCCGCGCCGTGGTGTTCCAGGACGCCCGCCTGCTGCCGTGGAAGAAGGTCTGGCGCAACGTGGCGCTGGGCCTCAAGGACAAGGATGTCCGGGCGCGCGCCGAGGCGGCGCTGAAGGAGGTCGGCCTCGGCCATCGCCTCGACGCGTGGCCCTCCACCCTCTCCGGCGGCGAGTCCCAGCGCACGGCCCTGGCCCGCGCCCTGGTACGCGAGCCGGGCCTGCTGCTGCTCGACGAGCCGTTCGCGGCCCTCGACGCCCTGACCCGGCTGAAGATGCATGACCTCGTCTTGAACCTCTGGAACGAGCACAGGCCCGCCGTCCTGCTGGTCACCCACGACGTCGACGAGGCCATCTCGCTGGCCGATCGCGTGCTGGTGCTCAACAAGGGCCGGATCGCCGCCGAGGAGCATATCGCCCTGGAGCGCCCGCGCGCGCCGGACGCCCGCTTCCAGGCCATCCGCCGCCGCCTGCTCGGCCATCTGGGCGTCGAGGCCCCGACCTTCCACCAAGAGACTTCTCACGAAGCCGCCCTGGTCGCCTTCCCGACCGGCGAGGCCGTGCAGTGAGCACCGCCGTCGCTCGACGCCTGGAACCCGCGCCGCGCCTGCCCGACCTCGACGCTGTGCTGCCGGGCCTGACGCAGGCCTTCGCCGCCACCGCCGGCCGTCACGACCGCGAGGCCAGCTTTCCGTTCGCCAATTTCCAGGCCCTGCACGAGGCAGGCCTGCTGGCCCTGACCGCGCCGGCGCGTCTGGGCGGGCTGGAGAGCGACCTTCCCACCGCGCTGAAGGTGGTTTCGGCTGTCGCCCGGGGCGAACCCGCCACGGCCCTCGTTTTGGTCATGCAGTACCTGTTCCACGCCTCGGTCGAGGGGCGTTCAGGCTGGCCCGAGCATCTCAAGCAACGGGTGATCGGCGAGGCGGTCGAACACGGCGCGCTGATCAACGCCCTGCGGGTCGAGCCCGACCTGGGCACCCCCGCCCGCGGCGGCCTGCCGGCCACCATCGCCCGCCGCACGCCGGAAGGCTGGCGGATCAGCGGCCGCAAGATCTACTCCACCGGCTCCAGCGCTCTGACCTGGTTCGTGGTCTGGGCCCGCAGCGACGACGAACCCGCTCAAGGGGGACCCCTGGTCGGCGGCTGGCTGGTGCGCGCCGACACGCCGGGCGTGGTCATCGAGGAGACCTGGGATCACCTGGGCCTGCGCGCCAGCGCCAGCCACGACGTGATCTTCGAGGACGTGCTGGTCCCGCTGGATCACGCCCTGGACCCGCAGCCCCCCGGCGCGCCGCCGCCCTATTCGCCGGTGTTCGGAACCTGGTCGGCCGTGCTGACGGCGGCGATATACGACGCGGTGGCCCACGCCGCCCGCGACTGGCTGGCCGACTTCCTGATCAGCCGCAAGCCGGCCAACCTGGGCGCCAGCCTCTCGACCCTGCCCCGCTTCCAGGAAGCCCTGGGCGAGATCGACGCCCTGCTGTTTTCCAACCGCGTGCTGCTGGACAGCGCCGCGCGCGGCGACACCACCGCCAGCGAGAGCGGCCTAGTCAAGCACCTGGTCACAGAGAACGCCATCACCGTGGTCGAGAAGGCCCTGAAGCTGACCGGCAACCCGGGCCTGACCCGCGCCAACCCGCTGGAGCGCCATCACCGCGACGTGCTGTGCGGCCGGGTGCACACGCCCCAGGCCGACGTGGTGCTGACCGGCGCGGGCAAACTCGCCTTCGCTTCCCGGGAGGCCCTGGCATGAGCCGTCTGGTCGTCGCCAGCCAACTGCCCGAGGTGTTCAACACCGTCTTCGCCCAGCATGCGGCGGACGCGGAGATCGTGTCCGTCCCCCCGGGTCTGACCACGCCGCTGCCGCAGGACGCGAAAGTCCTGGTGGCCGCACCGTTCCGCAAGGCCGGCGGCGTGCTGCCGGCCAAGGCCCCGCCGGGCTGGCCCTTCGACGTGCGCTGGGTGCAGCTGGTGTCGGTGGGCATCGACTTCTATCCGGACTGGCTGTTCGACGGTCCGGTGGTGACCTCGGCGCGCGGCTCTTCCGCCGTCGCCCTGGCCGAGTTCGCCCTGGCGGGGATCCTGGCCGAGGCCAAGCGCCTGCCGGAGATCTGGATCGACAAGGCCGAGCGCTGGGCGCCGCAGCCGCTGAAGCTGATTTCCGGCACGACCCTGGGCCTGGTCGGCTTCGGCGCCATCGGCGAGGCCCTGGCCCCGCGCGCCCAGGCCCTGGGCCTGAACGTCATCGCCACCCGCCGCTCGGACAAGCCGATCCCGGTGGCCGGCGTCGAGCGCGTGGCGGACCTGAAGACCCTGTTCGCCCGCAGCGACCACGTGGTGCTGGCCGCCCCGGCCACGCCGGAGACCGAGCGCCTGATCGGTCGTGAGGTTCTGGCCGCCGCCAAGCCCGGCCTGCACCTGATCAACATCGCCCGCGGGGCGCTGATCGACGACGACGCCCTGCTGGCGGCGCTGGAGGACGGTCGCATCGGCCGCGCCAGCCTCGACGTAACCTTCCCCGAGCCTCTGACCGACGGCCACCCCTTCTACGGCCATCCGAAGGTTCGGCTCTCGCCCCACACCTCGGTGCACACGCCCGACACCCGCATCAACCTGGCGACCAGCTTCGCCCAGAACCTCGCCCGCTTCCGCGCCGGCGCGCCCCTGGCCGACGTCGTCGACCTGTCGCGCGGCTACTGACAACAAGGACCCTTCGCGATGACCGCGATCCCCGCCGCCCGCAGTTTCGCCGCCGCCGGCCCGCACCCCGCAAAAATCGACAGCGTGCTGCCGCCTTTCGGCTCAAAGGAGATCCCGCAACAGCCGACGATCGAGCTGGAGCGCCTCTATCGCAAGCAGCGTCTGGCCGCCGGCTATCGGCTGTTCGGCCGCTACGGCTTCGACATGGGCGGCGCGGGCCACATCACCGCCCGCGACCCCGAACTGACCGACCACTTCTGGGTCAATCCGCTGGGCGTGCACTTCTCGCGCATCAAGGTTTCGGACCTGATGCTGGTCAGCCACGCCGGCGAGATCGTGCAGCCGCCGGCCAAGGCCCCCGCCCGCCTGAACCGCGCGGCCTTCGCCATCCACTCGCAGCTGCACGAGGCCCGGCCCGACGTGATCGCCGCGGCCCACTCGCACTCGCTGTACGGCAAGGCCTGGTCGGCCCTGGGACGCTTGCTGGATCCGCTGACCCAGGACTCGGCGGCCTTCTATGACGACCACGCCCTGTTCGAGGAATTCTCGGGCGTGGTGCTCGACACCAGCGAGGGCCAGAAGATCGCCAAGGCGCTGGGTCCCAAGAAGGCGGTGATCCTGCAGAACCACGGGATCCTGACCGTCGGTCAATCGGTGGAAGCCGCCGTCTGGCGGTATCTGGCGCTCGAGAACGCCTGCCAGGCCCAGCTGCTGGCCGAGGCCGCCGGCCCGACCAAGCCGATGCCGCCGGAAGTGGCCAGGCACACCGCCGGCCAGGTCGGCACCGAACTGGGCGGCCTGTGGTCGTTCCAGCCCTATTGGGACATCGTCACCGAAGAAGAGCCGGACCTGTTCGACTGATGACCGGCATCTCCCTGTCCCGCCGCGACCTGATGTCGGGCGGCCTTTCGATCGCGGGCCTGTCGCTGGCCGGCCTGACCACCGTCAACCTGGCGGCCTGCTCGCCCAAGGGCGGCGACAAGGCCGGCTCGCTGGCGGACCTGACGCTGAGGGTCGCCACCTATCGCGGCAATCCAGAGAGCTTCTTCGGCGAGGCCGGCATCGCCGACCCTCCCTACAAGCTGGCCCGCACCCAGTTCGCCGGCGGCAACCTGATCGCCGAGGCGATCAACGCCCGGGCGCTGGACTTCGGCGGCATGAGCGAGATCCCGCCGATCTTCGTCGCGGCCCAGCCGGGCAACCAGGTGCGCATCGTCGGCGTGCTGAAGGGCGACGTGAACAACCAGGTGCTGCTGGTTCCCAAGGGCTCACCGGCCAAGGATTTCAAGGATCTGAAGGGCAAGCGCGTCGGCTATGTGAAGGCCACGACCTCGCACTACATCCTGCTGCGCCTGCTGCAGGAAGCGGGTCTTGCCTGGAGCGACATCGAACCGGTGGCGCTGAGCCCGCAGGACGGCCTGGCCGCCTTCCAGAGCGGGGCGCTGGACGCCTGGGTGATCTACGGCGTCATCGTCTACCAGGCGCGCGAGGCCGGGGCGCGGGTGCTGCGCACGGCGCTGGGCATACTGTCGGGCAACTACCTGATCACCGCGTCCAAGGAGGCGCTGGACGATCCGCTGCGGCTCCAGGCCGTGGGCGACTATGTCAGCCGCTACAAAAAGGTTTTCGACTGGATCAACGCCGACGGCGAGCGCTGGGCCCGGGTGCGGGAACAGGCGACGGGGGTCAAGGCGGCCTACTACGCCCAGGAGTTCAAGGAGCGCTCCTCGCCCTACATCCTCGAGCCGATCAGCGAGGCGGCCATCGCCTCCGAGCAGGCCGTGGCCGACACCTTCGCCGCCGCCAAGATCATTCCCGGAGCCGTCGACGTGCGGCCGCTGTGGGATGACCGGCTCTCATCGTTCCTCAAGTAATGTCGAGTTCTGCAAATATATCCGATGACCTCGGACGATATGAGCAGAGCTATCCGCTCGATCATTTTATATTCGTTGAGATGAGAGGCGGCACGACGGCAAATCCCCACCGAACAAGTCGGGGATAACTTCGTGCGAACCTTCAAGCTTCAACTTCTCGCCTTCACTTCCGGCCTCGCCGTCGCCGGCGGGGCCTTGGCCGCCGAGCCGGCGCCGACCGCCAATGCTGACGATGCGGCCTCCCCCGCCGTCGAACAGGTGATCGTCACCGCCGAACGCCGCGCCACCGACCTGCAGAAGACCGCCATCGCCATCTCGGCCTTCGGCTCGCAGGTCCTGGCCGACCGCAAGGTCGACAGCATCCGCGACCTGTCGGGTCAGATCCCGAACTTCAGCATCAGCCGCGTCACCATCAGCCACACCACCCAGACCTACGCCCTGCGCGGGGTCGGCGAGAGCGATCCGATCCAGGAGCCGGTGCTGGCCGTCTATGTCGACGACGTCTACATCCCGCGCCAGATCGGCTCGATGGTCGAGTTCAACGACCTTGAGCGCATCGAGGTGCTGCGCGGGCCGCAGGGCACGCTGTACGGCCGCAACTCCAGCGCCGGCGCCCTGCGCATCATCACCCGCGATCCGGGCCAGGAATTCCGCGCCAAGGCCGAGGTGGGCCTGGGCAGCTACGGCGCCGTCGATGTGCGCGCCCTGATCGAGGGTCCGATCGTCGACGACAAGCTGTCGGGCAGCTTCTCCTACATCCACCACAAGCGCGACGGGGTGACCTTCGACCCGACGCTGAACCACGACGTCAACCGCATCGACCTGGACGCCTACCGCGCCAAGCTGCGCTGGACGCCGACCGAGAAGCTGGACGTGCTGTTCACGCTGAACGCGCTGCGCGACCGCAGCGACAGCCGCAGCTACGTGCCGGTCACCCAGCCGAACGGCGAATTCAACAACCGCTACTCCTACTCGGAGGTCGAACCCAAGCAGGACCTCGACCAGATCAGCGGCTCGATCCGCGTCCAGTACGCTCTCAGCGACCATCTGAAGCTGAAGTCGATCACGGCCTACGGCGGCTTCAACCTGAACCCGGTCTATTACGACAACGACGGCCAGGCGGCGCTGATCCAGAAGAACCTGATCCACTACAACGACCAGTACGCCACCCAGGAAATCCAGCTGAACGGCGACTTCGGCAAGCTGACCTTCACCAGCGGACTGTTTTACCTGCATGAGCGGTTCTTCGTGCAGCGCGACGGCTACAGCCGCAGGAGCGCGACGGCCACCGATCCGGTGACGACGCCCAGCAACTACGGCTTCGCCCGCGCCCACAACATCACCAACACCGACGCCTACGCCCTGTTCGGCGAGGCGACCTATGCGGTGACCGACCGCCTCAGCGTCACCGGCGGCCTGCGCTGGACCAACGAGGAGAAGGAATTCACCTTCGACAACAAGGTGCTGAACCTGGCCGGCCAGGTGGTCGGCCAGTCGATCGCCGGCACGGCCGACAAGACCTTCTCGGCGATCACGCCCAAGCTGTCGGTGCAGTACCAGTGGACGCCGGCCGTCCTGCAGTACGCGACCTATTCCAAGGGCTTCAAGTCGGGCGGCTTCGACAACCGGGCCACGCGCCTGGACCTGGCCACCCGCCCCTTCGCGCCGGAGAACGTCAACACCTATGAGACCGGCCTGAAGACCGAGCTGTTCGAGCGCCGGGCGCGGGTGAACCTGGCGGCGTTCTACAACGAATACGAGGACCTGCAGGTCAGCTACAGCGACCCGGCCTATCCGGGCAATTCGATCCGCGGCAACGCCGGCGAGGCCCACACCTACGGCGTCGAGCTGGAGACCGACGTGCGCGCCACCGAGCGCCTGAGCCTGCAAGGCTCGGTCGGCTGGCTGTACGCCGTCTACGACACCTACAAGAACGCCGGCGGGGTGGGCGTGAACGCCGACGGCCACCGCCTGCTGAACTCGCCGCGCTGGAGCGTGTCGGGCGGGGTGACCTGGGATGTTCCCGTCCAGGTCCCGGGCGCGATCCGCGCCAACCTGAACGCCCAGTGGCAGACCAAGACCTATTTCAGCGCCCTGCAACGGCCGCAGGACGAGGCGCCCGCCCAGGGCTTCCTAAACGGCACAATCACCTGGACCGCGCCGGACCCGCACTGGGCCGTGCAGCTGTCGGGCCGCAACCTGCTGGACAGCGACAAGCCGGTGACCTCGACCTACACGCCGGCCACGGGGGTCTACTACAAGAACTATCCCGATCCGCGGACCTGGCTGGTCACGCTGAAGTACGCGCTGTGATCCGATGACCGGCGCGCCCAACCTCACCCGCCTGGCCAGCTTCGTCGGAGACCTCGGCGCGCTGCTCGACCGCACGGGCGACGAGGCGGAGATCCTGCGCGAGGGGGGCGGCCTGCTGGCCGCGCTGATCGCCACCGACGACTGGCTGCCCGAGGCCTACGCCGTGCCGAACCCGGCCCGCTACCAGCAGTACCTGCTGCATTGCGACAGCCGCGAGCGGTTCAGCGTGGTCAGCTTCGTCTGGGGGCCGGGCCAGGCCACGCCGGTCCACGACCACACGGTCTGGGGCCTGGTGGGCGTGCTGCGCGGGGCCGAGCTGTCGCAACCGTACAGGCGCGACGGCGAAGCGCTCGTCCCGCACGGGCCGATCCACCGGCTGGAGCGCGGCCAGGTCGAGGCGGTCTCTCCCACCGTCGGCGACGTGCACCAGGTCACCAACGCCTTCGACGACCAGGCCTCGATCAGCATCCACGTCTACGGGGCCAATATCGGGGCGGTGCGCCGCTCGACCTACGACGCCGAGGGACGGAGCAAGCTCTTCGTCTCCGGCTACTCCAACGACACCCTTCCAAACCTGTGGGACCGCTCCAAGCCCGTCCCCGCCGAGGCCGCGCCATGACCCTGCCCGTCGTCACGCCCCGCGAGGTCCGCCAGGACCTGATCGCCCGCCGCGAGATCGCCCTGCTCGACCTGCGCGAGGAAGACCCCTTCGCCAAGGCCCACCCGCTGTTCGCCTCGCAGCTGCCGCTGAGCCGTCTGGAAGTCGAGATCCTCGATCGCGTACCCCGCAAGGAGACGCGGATCGTGCTCTACGACAACGGCGAGGGCCTGGTCTCGCCGGCCGGCAAGCGGCTGGCGGCGCTGGGCTACACCAACGTCCGGGCGCTGGCTGGCGGACTGCAGGGTTGGACCGACGCCGGCTACGAGCTGTTCCAGGACGTCAATTCCTACAGCAAGGCGTTCGGCGAGCTGGTCGAGGCGCGGCGGCACACGCCGTCCCTACCCGCCCAGGAGGTGCAGGCCCGCATCGACGCCAAGGCCGACCAGGTGATCCTCGACGCCCGCCGGTTCGAGGAATACGCGGTGATGAGCATCCCGGGCGGCGTCAGCACGCCGGGCGCCGAGCTGGTGCTGCGCGCCAGGGAGCTGGCGCCGGATCCCGCGACCACCATCATCGTCAACTGCGCGGGCCGCACCCGCAGCCTGATCGGCGCCCAGTCGCTGGTCAACGCCGGCGTGCCCAACCCGGTCTTCGCCCTGCGCAACGGCACGATCGGCTGGACCCTGGCCCAGCAGACCCTCGAGCACGGCCAGGGCCGCAAGTTCCCCGACGTCTCGACACAGACCCTTGAAGAGGCCCGCGCCAAGGCCCGCGACGTGGCCTACCGCGCCGGCGTGCGCCGGATCGACGCCGAGGGCTTGGCGGACCTCGCCACCGACCGCAAGCGCACCCTCTACCGCTTCGACGTGCGCACGCCCGACGAATACGCCAAGGGCCACCTGCCCGGTTTCCGCAGCGCGCCCGGCGGCCAGCTGGTGCAGGAGACCGACGTCTTCGCCCCCGTCCGCGGCGGCCGCATCGTGCTGGCCGACGACCTGGGCCCCCGCGCAGACATGACCGCCTCGTGGCTGGCCCAGCTGGGCTGGGAGGTCTACGTGCTGGAAGACGGTTTCGAGGGTGATCTGGCAAGCGGGGCCTGGAAACCGTCGGAACCGCCGCACCTGCCGGTGGTCGAGACCATCCTGCCCCGCGCCCTCTCCGAGGCCTTGGCCGAAGACAGCGTCGTGGTGCTGGACCTCGCGCCCAGTCCCGCCCACCGCAAGGGCCACGTGCCCGGCGCCTGGTTCGCCATCCGCGCCCAGCTGGCCGAGGCCCTGGAGCGCGTGCCGGAAGGTAAGCCGATCGTCCTGACCTCGCCCGACGGCGTGCTGGCCCGCCTGGCCGCGCCGGAGCTGGAGGACATCGCCGACCAGCCCGTCCGCGTGCTCGACGGCGGCACCGCCGCCTGGGTCGCGGCCGGCCGCGCCCTGGAGACCGGCCTGACCCACGCCGCCAGCGACCCGACCGACGTCTACAAGCGCCCCTACGAGGGCACCGACAACGCCGCCGAAGCCATGCAGGCCTATCTGGACTGGGAGTTCGGCTTGGTCGACCAGCTGGCCCGCGACGGGTCGCACGGCTTCTTCGTGATCTGAGGCCCCGCCATGCCCCTGACCCTCTACATCGCTCCCGGCAGCTCGTCCCTGGCCCCGCTCGTGGCCCTGGAGGAGATCGGCGTCGCCTATGACGTTCACCGCCTGGATCTCGCCGCCGGCGACCAGCGCAAGCCCGACTATCTGAAGGTCAATCCCAAGGGCCGGGTGCCGACCCTGGCGGTCGACGGCGAGCCCGTCACCGAAGTCCTCGCGATCCTGACCTACCTGGCCCACCGCTACCCGCACAGCGAACTGCTGCCGCTGCTGGAGCCGCTGAAGCTGGCCCACGCCTACGAGGTGATGAGCTGGTTCGCCAGCACCGTGCACGTTGCCTTCGCCCAGATCGCCCGGCCCGAGCGCTACGCCGACGACGAGGCGGTGAAGGCCGCCCTGGCCACGCCGGGCGAGGCCCGCTTCGCCCGCACCCTGGCCGACATCGAGCGCCTGGCCCAAGGCCCCGGCCCGTGGCTGCTGGGCGAGACCTTCAGCGTCGTCGACGCCTACGCCCTGGTGATCTGGCGCTGGGGCGAGCGCCGGCAGATCGACCTTTCCGCCTATCCCGCCTGGAGCGCCAAGGCCGCCCGCGCCTTCGCCCGCCCGTCCGTCGTCCGCGCCCTGCGCAAGGAGACGGCCCAGGCGACCACCCACGCCCACTGATCTCTCTTTCGTTTTCCCATTCTCGAACCCTCAGGAGCTTTCCCCATGAGCGTCGAATTCATCGGTATCATCCACACCCAGAACGTTTCCGAGATCCATCCGCCGGCCGGCCCGGTCATCGACGTCGACTATGTCGAGAAGATCGCCCGCGCCCATGACGAAGGCGGCTTCGACCGCGCCCTCGTCGCCTTCCACTCGACCGGCCCGGAAAGCCAGCTGGTGGTGGCGCACGCGGCCTCGGTGACCAAGAACCTGAAGTTCATGATCGCCCACCGGCCGGGCTTCACCGCCCCGACCCTGGCGGCGCGGCAGCTGGCGACGCTGGACCACTTCACCGGCGGCCGCGTGGCCGTGCACATCATCACCGGCGGCTCGGACGAGGAACTGGCCAAGGACGGCGACCACCTGACCAAGGACGAGCGCTACGCCCGCACCAGCGAGTATCTCGACATCGTCCGCGCCGAGTGGACCAGCGAAAAGCCGTTCGACTACAAGGGCGAATACTACCAGGTCGACCAGGGCTTCGGCGCCGTGAAGCCGCTGCGCGCGCCCCAGATCCCGGTCTATTTCGGCGGCTCGTCGGACGCGGCGATCCCGGTGGCCGGCAAGCACGCCGACATCTTCGCCCTGTGGGGCGAGACCCAGGCCCAGGTCGCCGAGACCATCGCCCGCGTCCGCCACGCCGCCGCCAAGCACGGCCGCCAGGTGAAGTTCTCGCTGTCGCTGCGCCCGATCATCGCCGACACCGAAGAAGCCGCCTGGGCGCGCGCCGACGAGATCGTGGCCAAGACCAAGGCCCTGCGCGAGGCCGCCGGCCTGCCGACCAGCGGCCACCGCCCGCCCAACGCCGGCTCGCAGCGCCTGCTGGACGCCGCCGCCGAAGGCTCGCGCCTCGACAAGCGCCTGTGGACCGGCGTCGCCGCCGTCACCGGCGCGGCCGGCAACTCCACGGGCCTGGTGGGCACGCCGCAGCAGGTGGCCGAGGCCCTGCTCGACTATTACGACCTGGGCGTCACCACCTTCCTGATCCGCGGCTTCGATCCGGTCGAGGACGCCATCGCCTACGGCCGCGACCTGCTGCCGCTGGTGCGCAAGCTGGTGGCCGAGCGCGAAGCCCAGCTCGAGGCCCAACCGGCGGCGGCGGCCGGCTGATGGCCCGCTACGACGCCGCGGCGGCGGGAGAAGCCCCGCCCGCCACCTTTACCGACGTGCTCGCGCACCTCGCGAGCGGCGTCGCCATCGTTTCCTGCTGGGACGGCGAGGCGCCGCGCGGCCTGCTGGTCAGCTCGATCACAGGGCTGTCGGTAGAGCCGCCGCGCTTCCTGTTCTGCGTGCGCAAGGAGGCGGGATGTCACGACGCTCTCCTCCGCCGCCCTTCCCTGTCGGTGTCGCTGCTGGCGGCCGACGACAAGGAGGAAGCCCTGCGTTTCGCCAGCGGGTCGCGGGCGGCCGAACGGTTCGCGCCCGAACGCTGGCGGCTGCACCCCGGCGCGCCGCCGGCCTTCCGGGGCGGAATCGCGCGGGCCGAATGCTTCGTCGACGCGGTGATCGACACCGGCAGCCACTCGGTCTTCATCGTCGAAGCCGAACGCTTCGCCTTCACCCCGGCCGCGCCCCTCGTGGCGTGGAACCGGGGGCTGGCGGGGTTGGGGCGCGCTGACACCACCCCTCAATAGACCGTCATCCCGGAAGCCTCGAAGAGGCTATCCGGGACCCAGGGGACTGGGCGCTGCGGCGGGGTTGTCCGCGCAGGCGGCGGCAGTCGCAGTGCGGTCGCCCATGGGTCCCGGCTCTTCGCTTCGCTACGGCCGGGATGGCGAAGTTTTTAGGCTAGAGTTTTGTTCTAAATGCAAAAAATCCCCGCCAGGCGATCCGCCTGGCGGGGCTTTTCTTCATGCGTAGCGGATCACTCCGCCGCGGCGGGCAGCTCCCGCGCCGAGGCCAGGGCCTGGTCGAGGTCGGCGAGGATGTCGTCGATGTGCTCCAGTCCCACCGACAGGCGCACATAGCCGTCGGAGACGCCGGTGGCCGCCTGGTCCTCGGCGCTGAGCTGGGAGTGGGTGGTCGAGGCCGGGTGGATGGCCAGGCTGCGCGCGTCGCCGATATTGGCCACGTGGTAGAACAGCTTCAGGCCGTCGATGAACCGCCGCCCGGCCTCGCGCCCGCCGGCCAGCTCGAAGCCGACCAGGCCGCCATATCCGCCCGACAGATAGCGGTCGGCGCGCTGACGGCGCAGGCCGTCCTGGGCCGAGGGGTGGATCACCCGGATCACGTCGGGGTGGTTGGCCAGATGGTCGGCCACGGCCTGGGCGTTCTGCGAATGGCGGGCGATGCGCAGCGGCAGGGTCTCCAGCCCCTGCAGAATCTGGAAGGCGTTGAACGGCGACAGGGCCGAGCCCAGGTCGCGCAGCAGCACGGTGCGGGCCCGCAGGATGTAGGCGATCGGCCCCAGCGGCTTGGCCGCCTGGCTCCAGACCGCGCCGTGATAGCTGGGGTCGGGGGTGTTCAGCGACGGCTGGCGCTCGGGATGGGCCTCCCAGTCGAAATTGCCGCCGTCGATGATGACGCCGCCGATCGAGGTGCCGTGGCCGCCGATGTACTTGGTGGTCGAATAGACGACGATCGCCGCGCCGTGCTCCAGCGGCCGGGCCAGCAGGGGGGCGGCGGTGTTGTCGACGATCAGCGGCACGCCCAGCTTGCGGCCGATGGCGGCGACCTCGGCGATCGGGAAGACCGTCAGCTTCGGATTGGGCAGGGTCTCGGCGTAGTAGGCGCGGGTGCGCGCGTCGGTGGCGCGGGCGAAGGCCTCGGGATCCTCCGGATCGACGAAGCGGACCTCGATCCCCTGGTCGCGCAGGGTGTTGGCGAACAGGTTCCAGGTGCCGCCGTAGAGGTCGGTCGAGCTGACGATGTTGTCGCCGGCCCGGGCCAGGTTCTGGATGGCGAAGGCGGAAGCCGCCTGCCCCGAAGCCACGGCCAGGGCGGCGGCTCCGCCTTCGAGGGCGGCCAGGCGCTGCTCGAGGATGTCGATCGTCGGGTTGCCGATGCGGGTATAGATATTGCCCAGCTGGCGCAGGGCGAAGAGGTCGGCCGCGTGGTCGGCGCTCTGGAACTGGTAGGACGTGGTCTGGTAGATCGGCGGGGCCACCGCGCCGGTGGTCGGGTCGGCCCGCCAGCCCGCGTGCAGGGCCAGGGTTTCGGGGTGCGGCTTGCGGTCGGACATCGGCTTCTCCTGAAGCTTTTTCACGTCGATAGCGAAAACGGCGATGCCGAAAACCTAAGCCCGCCGCCGCGCCATCCGCACGGCCGATAATCTCGCCGCCCGGGCAGAAAAACTCTCACCGAAGGTTGCGGCCGCGCCGAACACGCCCTGATGCTCAAGCCGTGCTCAACACGCCGAATGAGCCCCGCCAAACATCACCGATCGCAATAGAACGAACGCAATTACTCATAAGCCTGAACGTGACGAAAACTTATCATCGAGACAATTCGATAAGTCATAAAAATCAACAGCGAAGCAGACTTGTGAAGATTGGCCGGGAGAACAACGACAAGCCGCTGTAGTTTTTCTGAATACCGAGAGCGGTAGCCGGCGCCCAGCAATGGCCTTGGGAGCGACGCAAGCCGACGCTTCCTTCTTTGGCGACTTCCCCGCGTTCACTCATGGCCGCCGCTTCGGCGGCGGCCGCTTTTAGGGGGAGGTTCATTCAGGGGCGTTTCCGGTCTTGGTCAGTCGTCGTTCGTTCATCACCCGCGCGTTCTCCCTGGGCGGTTTCGCCGCCGGCTATGCGGCGCTCCAAGGCCTTGGCCTTACGTCCAGCGCCTTCGCCCAGGCGGCGCCGGACCTGCCGCGCGACTTCGGCAAGGGCCGCTCGGTCGTCGTGCTCGGGGCCGGGATCGCTGGCCTCGTCGCGGCCTATGAGCTGGAGCGCGCCGGCTTCTCGGTGACGGTGGTCGAGGCCCGCGAACGGGTCGGCGGCCGCAACTGGACGATCCGCGGCGGCGACCGCGTCGAGACGCTGGATCGCCCCAGCCAGACCGCCGGCTTCTCGCCCGGCCTCTATTTCAACGCCGGCCCTGCCCGCCTGCCCAGCCATCACCAGGGCGTGCTGTCCTACGCCAAGGCCCTGGGCGTGCCGCTGGAGGTGGAGGTCAATTCCAGCCGCAGCAGCCTGCTGCAATCCGACGGCGCCTTCGGCGGCAAGCCGGTGCAGCAGCGCCAGGCGATCAACGACCTGCGCGGCGGCCTGTCGGAACTGCTGGCCAAGGCCACGCGCGGCGGCGGCCTCGACCAGGAACTGACCGGTCCGGACAAGGAACGGCTGCTGGCCTTCCTGAAGACCTACGGCGACCTCGACGCCGGCGGCGCCTACAGGGGCTCGGAACGCTCGGGCTACGTCACCACGCCCGGCGCGGCCGACCAGCGGGGCGTGGCGCGCCCGCCCCTGCCGCTGCGCGACCTCCTGTCCGACGAGGCCCTGCCCTACGCCCTGTTCGAGGAGAACATCCTCATGCAGGCGACCATGCTGGAGCCCACGGGCGGCATGGACGCCATCCCCAAGGCTTTGCACAAGGCGCTGAAAGGACCGGTGCTGCTGGGCGCCGAGGTCACAGCCTTCCGCCAGACGCCGAAGATCGCCGAGGTGGCGATCCGCGACCGCAAGAGCGGCGCGGCCCGCAAGCTGACCGCCGACTATCTGGTGGTCACCGTGCCGCTGCCGATCCTGGCCAGGATCGCCAACGACCTGCCGGCCGAGGTCACAACCGCCATCGCCGGCGCCAAGTACGACAACGCCACCAAGGTGGCCTTCGACGCCCCGCGCTTCTGGGAGGCCGAGCAGATCTATGGCGGGCTGTCGTTCGTCGGCGGCGAGACGACCCTGGTCTGGTACCCCAGCGCCGGCTTCCACCAACCGCGCGGCCTGCTGGTCGGCGCCTACACCGTCGGCGCGCCCGCCCGCGCCTTCCAGGCCCGCAGCTTCGACGAGCAGGTGGCCCTGACCCGTGCGGCGATCGACAAGCTGCATCCCGGCAAGGGCCGCGAGCCGACCGCGCCGCTGGTCATCGACTGGAACCGCCAGGCCTTCAACCTCGGCCCGTGGATCCACTGGGAAGGCGACGGCAACGACCCGGCCGCCTATCGCCTGCTCAACCAGCCCCAGGGACGGATCTTCCTGTCCGGCGCCCACCTTTCGCAATTGCCCAGCTGGCAGGAGGGCGGCGTCGCCGCCGCCCGCCGCACGGTCGGCCTGATCGCCCAGCGCGTCCGCGCCGACGGGCTCACCCTTTCCCGAACGGAGACCCACCCATGATCCGCAAGCTCGCCTTCGCCCTTGTTCTGACCGCCGCATTCGCGGCGGGCGCCGCCGGGGCCGCTGAGATCCGTCGCGCACCGTCGTCCGGCGCAATCGCCATCACCCCGTCGGTGGCCGTGCCGGCCGGGACCGAACTCGTCTTCCTGAGCGGCGCCCTGCCGACCATCGCCGACAAGGCCAAGCCCGGCGACACCGAGGCCCAGACCCGCTCGGTGCTGGGCAAGCTGGAAGCCGCGCTGAAGGCCGAGGGCCTCACCCACGGCGACGTGGTCAAGGCCACCGTCTTCCTGGTCGGCGACCCGGCCAAGGGCGGCGAGATCGATTTCGCCGGCCTCAACAAGGCCTGGAGCGAGGTCTTCGGCACCGCCGCCCAGCCCAACAAGCCCGCGCGCAGCACGGTGAAGGTGGCGGGGCTCGTTCTGCCCGGCGCGTTGGTCGAGATCGAATTCGTCGCCGCCAAGGTCCGCTAAGGGACCCGCGACGCCCAAGACCCCGCCGCGCGACGGGGGCCGCTTTCCCGGCCGATCGCGCACCCTTCCCAACAATCTGAAACTTTCATCGGGGGATAAGATGAAAACCCAAATTCTGGGCGCGTCGGCGCTCGCCTTGTCGCTGGCGGTCTGGGGAACGGCCTTCGCCGATCCCGTCGCGCCGGAACCCGCGCCGGACGCGGCCTCGGTCGAAGGCGTGATCGTCACCGGCACCCGCCAGACCGGCGTCCGCGCGGTCGACAGCCCCGCGCCCGTGCAGGTGATCGCCGAGGACGCCCTGGCCCGCACCGGCCAGCTCGATCTGCGCCTGGCGCTCAGCAACCTGGTGCCGTCGTTCACCGCCCAGGCCTTCGGCGGCGACGCGGCCAACCTGACCCTGTCGGCGCGCCTGCGGGGGCTGAGCGCGAACCACACCCTGGTGCTGATCAACGGCAAGCGCCGCCACGGCACCGCCAACCTCGCCGTGCTGGCGGGCGCCTATCAGGGCTCGGCGGGGGCCGACCTCAACTTCATCCCGACCGCCTCGATCGAGCGCATCGAGGTGCTGACCGACGGCGCGGCGGCCCAGTACGGCACCGACGCCATCGCCGGGGTGATCAACATCATCCTCAAGGACGCCGACCACGGCGGCAGCGCCTCGGCCAGCGGCGGCGCCTACTACAAGAACGACGGCGAGACCTACAGCCTGTCGGCCAACGCCGGCTTCGCCCCGGCGCCCGGCGCCTATGTCAACGTGACGCTGGAGAACCGCTTCCACGACTTCAGCTTCAGCGGCAATCCCGACGCGCGCGTGATCTCCACCTCGGCGGTGACCGCCAATCCCACCTGGCCCTCGGCCCTGGCCGGCTATCCGTATGTGAACCAGATCGCCGGCGACGCCCGCTACCAGCTGAACGTCGGCACGGCCTCGGCCGGGTGGAAGGCCAGCGAGGCGATCGAGGTCTACGCCTTCGGCACGTACGGCGTGAAGAAGGCCACGGCCTACGAGAACTATCGCCTGCCCAACCGCCTGCCGGCCGTCTATCCGAAGGGCTTCAGCCCGCGGCTGGAGACGCTGGAGAAGGACGCCGCCCTGACCGGCGGGATCAAGGGCGAGGTGTTCGGCGGCTGGCGCTATGACCTCTCCAGCACCTACGGCCGCGACGACCACGAGGTGCGGGTGCGCAACTCGGCCAACATCCAGCTCTATAGCGACGCCGGCGCGACCCCGATCGACTTCCACGCCGGCGACTTCATCTTCAGCCAGTGGACCAACAACCTGGATCTCAGCCGCGAGTTCGAGGTCGGCTGGGCCTCGCCGCTGACGCTGGCCCTGGGGCTGGAACAGCGCAACGAGACCTACGAGATCAAGGCCGGCGACTACGCCTCGCGCTACAAGTCCGGCTCGCAGTCCTATCCGGGCTTCGCCCTGACCGACGCCGGCGAGCACGATCGCGACAGCTGGGCGGCCTATGCCGACGTGGCCGTCTCGCCGGTCGAGAACCTGAAGCTCGACTTCGCCGTGCGCCACGAGAAGTTCAGCGACTTCGGCTCGGCCGACATCGCCAAGCTGACCGGCCGCTACGACTTCACCCCGGCCTTCGCGGTGCGCGGCACGGTCAGCACGGGCTTCCGGGCGCCGACCCTGGCCGAGCTCTACTACTCGGCCACCAACGTCTCGCCGACCACCGCCTTCGTGCAGCTGGCGCCGGGCTCGGCCGGGGCCAAGCTGCTGGGCGTCGACGGCCTGGATCCGGAGAAGTCGACCAACCTCAGCGTCGGCATCGTCGCCGAGCCCCTGCCCCGCGTGTCCCTGACCATCGACGCCTACCAGATCGAAATCGAGGACCGCATCGTCGGCAGCGGCGCGCTCTACGGCAAGATCGGCGGGACGGTGGTCAACGCGGCCATCACCAATGCCATCGCCGCCAACGGCAACACGCTGGATCCGTCGGTCGGCACCACCGGCATCAACCTGTTCTCGAACGGCCTGGACACCCGCACCCGCGGCGTCGAGGCCCTGGCTGCGACCTGGACCGACCTGGGCGCGTTCGGGAAGATCGACTGGACCCTGGGCGTCAACGTCAACCAGACCAAGGTCACCCGCATCGCCTCCCCGCCCTCGGGCCTGGGCGGTTCGGTGCTCTACGACAAGGCGGCGATCGCGTTCCTCGAGCACGCCTCGCCGCGCTACAAGGCCAACCTGTCGGCGGTCTACACGAACGACCGCTGGACGGTGAATCTCGTCAACACCCTGTACGGCAAGGCCTGGGCCTACACCAACGTCAACGGGACCTACTTCAAGGACGAGATCAAGTCGCACCTGATCACCGACCTGGAGCTGTCCTATCGCGTCACCGACGGGCTGAAGGTGGCGCTGGGGGCCAACAACCTGTTCGACGTCTATCCCGAGGAGCTGAACATCGCCGGCACGGCCGCCTCGGTCGCGGCCGGCAATCCGGGGGTGGCGAAGTATCCCAGCTTCTCGCCGTTCGGGATCAACGGCGGCTACTACTACGCCCGCGTCACCTACGACTTCTGACGTCGGCCCCGCCCCGGACGCGGCTTGCGTCCGGGGCGGGATCGTCCGGAGCAAGCCGGGGCGAGATCGCGCAAGCACGGCGGCGGACTTGGGTGCATGGTGGGCTCGACGCCCGCACCAGGAAGGCCGGTCCGATGAGCTGCTCGCACCTTTCGACCATCGTCGTCGTCACGCCCAGCGCCGACGGCTGCGAGGACTGCCTCAAGACCGGCGGCTGGTGGGTGCACCTGCGCCTGTGCCGGGCCTGCGGACACGTCGGCTGCTGCGACCAGTCGCCCGGCAAGCACGCCACCGGCCACTTCAAGGCGACCGGCCACCCGATCATCGAAGGCTACGACCCGCCCGAGGGCTGGGGCTGGTGCTATGTCGACGAGGTGTCGTTCGATCTGAGCGAGTACAAGACGCCGCATCCCCGGCCGATCAAGCGGTGGGTGGAGGGGTGACGACGAGCGTCTCCTTTTCCTCCCGTCATTCCCGCCCTTGTGGCGGGAACCCCTGGTTCAGCTGACACGTGAGAAGCAAGCGGACCGCCGGCGGTCCGCCCACTCCGCCCTTGCGGCGGACAGAGGGGTTCCCGCCACAAGGGCGGGAATGACGGGAGATAGGGAGCCCCCTACCGCGCCCGCGCCTCCTCCAGGTGCCGGTGGATGGCCGAGACCACGACCGAGCCCTCGCCCACCCCGGCCGCCACGCGCTTGATCGAGCCCGAGCGCACGTCGCCGACGGCGTAGATGCCGTGGCGCTCGGTCTCGTAGGCCGAGCGGGCGGCGGCGACGCCGCTCTCGCCGGTCAGCACGAAGCCCTGCTGGTCGAGGTCGAGACAGCCGCGCAGCCAGTCGGTGTTGGGTTCGGCGCCGATCATCACGAACAGGGCGCCGGCGTCGACGACCGTCTCCTCGCCCGTCTTGCGGTCGGTCCAGCCGATGCGGCGCAAGGTGCGGTCGCCCTCCAGGCGGGTGACCTCGCTGAACGGATGCAGGGTGATGCGGGCCGAGCTTTCGATGCGCTGGACCAGATAGTCCGACATCGTCGCCGCCAGACCCTCGCCGCGCACCAGCATGTGCACGTGGCCGACGGTGCGGGACAGGAACATCGCCGCCTGGCCGGCCGAATTGCCGCCGCCGACAACGACGACCGACTGGCCTCGGCAGAGGTCGGACTCCATGGCCGTGGCCGCATAGTGGATCGCCTGGCCGTCGAAGCGGTCGTAGTCCGGCACGTCGAGCTTGCGATAGCGGGCGCCCGAGGCGATCACCACCGCCAGGGCCTGCAGGGTCTGGCCGTCCTCCAGCTTCAGGCGGAACGGCCGGCGCTCGCAATCGACGCCGACCACGGCGCGCGACACCGCCAGCCGGGCGCCGAACTTCTGGGCCTGGACCTGGGCGCGGCCGGCCAGGGCCTGGCCGGAAATCCCCGTGGGAAAGCCCAGATAGTTCTCGATCTTGGAACTGGCCCCGGCCTGGCCGCCGGGGGCCAGCCCCTCGAGGATCACCGTCGAAAGGCCTTCGGAGGCCGCATAGGTCGCCGCCGACAGTCCCGCCGGACCGGCCCCCACCACGGCGACGTCGAACACCTGGTCGGGGTCGAAGCGCTCGGTCATGCCCAGGCGGTCGGCCAGGACGGTGGTCTCGGGATTGAGCATCACCACCCGGTCGGGCGTGACCACCGCCGGCAGGTCGCCCAGGGTCAGGCCGTGCCGGCCAAGGCAGCTGGAGGCGTCGGGGTCGTTGTCGACATCGACCAGCCGCAGGGGATAGCCGTTGCGCACGGCGAAGCGCTCGATGCGCAGGGTGTCGGGATCGTCGGGCCGGCCGATCAGCACGATGCCGACCTGGCCGTGATGCAGGAAGCCCATCCGCCGCAGGATGAAGGCCCGCATGATGATCTCGCCGATGTCGGGCTCGGCGGCCATCATGTGGGCGACGTCCTTGTGGGCGACGCGCACCACACGGCCGGGCGCCACCACCACCGCCCCGACCAGCAGGGCGCGGGCGCTGACCTGGTCGAGCTCGCCGCTGAACTGGCCGGGACCATGGACGGTGATGATCTCGTCGTCGCCAACCTCGCCGGTGCGGGTGATCCCGACCTTGCCTTCGAGCACCAGGAAGAAGTCGGCCCGCCGGTCGCCGCGCCGGAACAGCACCTGTCCGGGAACGACCACCTCCTCGGCGCCGTAGGTGGAAAGCCGCCCCGCCTGCTCCGGCGTCAGCACCGGGAAGATCTGGGCGGTGCGAGCGTAGGGATCGTCGGCGGCGAGCGGCTTGTTCATGGCCAGGACTCCAGGGGGCGGCTCTAGTGCGAGGAACGCGGCGCGGCGGAGTCTTGGACGAAACCGTCCGCATGGCCATGCGGCAGCACCGCGACGAAAGCCGCAAGGGCGAAAAGCGCGGCGGCGGCCGTACTGACGGCCAGTTTCTGGATGCCGGTCATGGCGGAAGCTCTCGAACGAGGGCCTGGACGCTCCCCGGGCGACCGGGGAGCGTCGCGGCGGGATCAGGCGCGGTCGCGGCGCCCGGCCTCGAACAGGAACCAGACGCGCTTTTCGGTCTCGTCGATCCAGTTCTCCAGCAGGCTGGCGGTGGCGATGTCGCCGTGCTCGTCGCAGGCCGAGTGGACGGCGCGCATGGCGGCGGCCAGGGCGCCGTTGTCGTCGCGCAGCTCGGCCAGCATGTCGTTCGGCTCGACATAGTCGGCGTCGTTGTCGAGCACGCGCTGGCTGCGGGCGATGTGGCCGATCGAGCGCAGGGTCGTGCCGCCCAGCTTGCGCACGCGCTCGGCGATCGGGTCGGTCATGGCGTAGAGCTCGTCGCCCTGCTCGTCGAACATCAGGTGGTAGTCGCGGAAGTGCGGGCCCGAGACGTGCCAGTGGAAGTTCTTGGTCTTGATGTAGAGCGCAAACACGTCGGCCAGCAGCGCGGTCAGGGCGGCCGAGATGTCCTTGGCGGCGGCCTCGCCCAGGCCCGTGGGCGTGGTCAGCGGGGCCAGGCGGCGCGAGCGGGCGGTTTCGATGTCCATGTTCTGTCTCCTGGAAGGATCGTCGGCGTCATCCTGACGCCGGATGGGAAGGATCTCTTGGCGATGCGCGGCGCCGGCTTGTACGGCCGCGCTCTTTCGGACGGCAGGGCCGGGACGGCGCCGCGATGCTGGGTTTCGACAAGACGTCCCGCGGCGGCGTGTTCACGCAGGGCGCATGCGCCACGAACCACCCTCGCCGAACGCTCCCCCCCTCGGCTCAGGCCCGCTTCAGCGAGCCCATGACCAGCACGCGGCCCCAAGGGCGGTTCTCGCGTCGCCAGGCGTGAGGGGTGCAGCCCGTGTGCCGGCGGAAGAGCCGCGTCAGATGGGCCTGGTCGGCCAGGCCGCAGACGGCGGCGATGTGGGCCAGGCTCTCGTCGGTCTCCAGCATCAGGGACTGGGCGTGCTCCAGCCGGCAACGCATGATCCAGGCGTGCGGGGTCTCGTCGGTGCTGACCTTGAAGGCCCGGCAGAAGTAGCTGGCGCTGAGCCCGACCAGGGCCGCCAGGGTCTCGACGTGCAGGCTGCCGTCGAGATTGGCCTCGACATGGGCGGCGACGGCGCGGATCTGCCAGCCGGCGAGGCCGCCGCGGGCCGGACCGCTGGCCCGGGCCGGCGAATTGGGCCGGAAGCTGCGCTCCTCGCGGGGACCGGTCAGCACCGCGGCCAGGCGATCGAGCATCGCCCGCGCCGAACCGATGTCGTCCTCCAGGGCGGCCCGCGCCTGTTCCAGCAGCCAGATCGCCTGGGGCGCGCCGGACGCGGGCGGGGCGACAGCTTGGGTCTCTATGGTGCGCAACATGGGTCCGGCCTCCTGCCGCCTCTGATGACCGCAACCCTAGAGAAGCCCCATGACATCGGGACACCGAACGGACGTAGGCCGGGCGTACCGACTTGGTTGGCCCGCCCCAGACCTTCGTATGGGGTCCCGGTGACGGCGGAAGCCGGGCTATGAAGTTTCCCATGCTCGCCCAGCCCTTTCCTTCGCCCAACAGTTCGCCGCTCGGACGCCGCCTGCGGCTGGGCGGCGCGGCCGCGATCGCCGCCGCCGTCTTCGTGGTCGACACCTTCACGCCGCTGTCGAGCGCGGTGGCGGTGCTCTACGTGCTGGTCCTGCTGCTGGTCGGCGAGGACCTGCCGGGCCGGCGGCTATGGGCGGTGACCCTGGCCTGCGCCGCCCTGGCCACGATCAGCTTCGCCGTCGCCCACGGCCACGCGCCGCAGCTTGGCCCCTCCCTGCGGCTGCTGGTCAGCCTGGCGGCGCTGGGCGTGGCGGCCTTCCTCACCGGGCGCAACCAGCAGGCCCGCCAGACCCTCAGCCTCAGCGAGGCCCGCTACCGGACGATCTTCAACACCCTGGCGGTGTCGATCTGGGAGCACGACTTTCGGCCGGCGAAGGCCGCGCTCGACGCCATCCGCGCCCAGGGCGTGACCGACCTCGCCGACCACCTGGCGCGGCATCCCGAGCTGGTGCGCCAGATCAAGGCGAGCGTGCGCATCACCGACGTCAACGCCACGGCCCTGACCATGATGGGCGTGACCGACAAGGCCGACTTCTTCGGTCGCCTGGACGAGCTGCTGCCCGAGACCGACGAGACCTTCGCCCAGTTCCTGGTCGCCTTCGACGCGGGCCGGGGCAGCTTCGAGACCGAGACCGTGGTGCGCAGCCGCACCGGCGAGCTGATCCCGGTGATCGTGGCCCTGAACTTCCCACCTGACGCCCGGGGGCTGGACCGGGTGCAGGCCTCGATCATCAACCTGACCGAACGCCGGCGGATGCAGGAGCGGCTGGACCGCGCCCGCGCCGAGCTGGAACACGCCCTGCGGGCGGCGACCCTGGGCGTGCTGTCGGCCTCGATCGCCCACGAGGTCAACCAGCCGCTGGCGGCGATCTCCAACGCCGCCGGCGCCGCCCAGCGCTGGCTCGACCGCGACAAGCCCGACCTCGACGAGGCCAAGGAGGCCGTCGCCGACGTGGTGACCGCCGCCCACCACGCCGCCGAGGTGGTGCGCGGCATCCGCGGCCTGATCGCCCACGCCCCGGCCGAGCGCGAGCCGCTGGCGGTGGACGGCCTGCTGGCCGCCTCGGCCCGGTTCGTGGCCCGCGAGGTCGCCGAGCATGAGGTCGAACTTGTCCTTGAGACTCAGGCCGGCGAGACGGTGGTCCACGGCGACCGGGTGGTGCTGCAACAGGCCCTGGTCAACCTGATGCTCAACGGCGTTCAGGCCATGGCCGGCGGCGGCGTGCGGCGGCTTTCGGTGCGCTCGACCCGCGAAGGCGACGAGGCGGTGATCGAGATCGCCGACACCGGCCCGGGCTTCGCGCCCGAAGCAGCCGAGCGGGCCTTCGACGCCTTCTACACGACCAAGTCCGGCGGCATGGGCCTGGGCCTGGCGATTTGCCACTCGGCGGTCGCGGCGCACGACGGCCGGATCGCGATTCTGCCGAGCGACGCCGGGGCGCGGATCGAGATCCGGTTGCCGGCTGTGGATTAGCCCGTCACGGCTTTCTTTCCTCCCGTCATTCCCGCCCTTGTGGCGGGAAACCCTCTTTCAGCCGCAAGAGCGGAGGGGGCGGCGTGCCGAGCACGCCGCTGGCGCTTCACGTGCGGGCGGACACAGGGGTTCCCGCCACAAGGGCGGGAATGACGGGAGGATGGGGGCTCGCTCTACCCCGCCGCCCGCTCGCGCTCCAGCGCCTCGGCCATGCGGACCAGTTCCGCGAAGGAGCCGGCCTGCATCTTCTTCATCAGGCTGCCGCGGTGGAGCTTGACGGTGATTTCCTGGAGGCCCAGTTCGCCGGCGACCTGCTTGTTGAGCAGACCGGTGGTGACCAGGGTCATGACCTGCTGTTCGCGCGGGGTCAGGGCGTCGAAGCGGGCCTTCACCTCGGCGACGTCGCGGGCCAGTTCGCGGCGCTTTCCGTCCTTGGCCAGGGCGGCGGTGACGGCGTCGATGACGTCCTGGTCGCGGAAGGGCTTGGCGAGGAAATCGACGGCCCCGGCCTTCATGGCCCGGACGGTCATCGGCACATCGGCGTGGCCGGTCATGACGATGACGGGCGCGCGCACCCGGCGGGCGGCCAGGGCTTCCTGGAGGTCGAGGCCGCTCATCTTGGGCATCCGCACGTCGACGAGGATGCAGCAGGCGCTGTTCGGCAGCGGCGCGTCCAGCAGGGCCTGGGCCGAGGCGTAGAGCGCCGTCTGCAGGCCGACCGACCGGAACAGCTTGTCCATCGAGCCGCGGAACAGCTCGTTGTCGTCGACGATCAGCACGGTCTGCACCGCCTCGTCCGCCTGCCGTTCCGCCTTGGCCATCCCCGCCTCCACCAAGCTAACCTTGGGGCCCCCGCCCCGTTTCTGACAAGCGCCGCCTCAGGCCTCGCCCAGCATCGTCTTCAAGCTGGCCTCGATCCGGTCGGGCGCGCAGGGCTTTTCGAGAAAGTCCCGGGCGCCGGCCGCCAGGGCCTGGTCGCGCATGTCCGGAAAGGCCGTGACCACGACCACCGGCAGGTCCGGATGGCTGCCCCGCAGGCGGCGCAGCAAATCGAGGCCCGAGATCTCGGGCATGTGGATGTCGGTGACGACCACGGCCCAGGTCTCCGGACCGGAGGCCAGGAAGCTCGCCGCCGAGCCGAAGACGCCGACCTCCAGCCCGAAGGAGCGGATCAACCGCGCCAGGCCGGAACGGACGAGGGCGTCGTCGTCGATGACGGCGATGGCGCGCCGGGGGGACATGGCGTTTCTCTAAGCACGCCCGGAACTTGGACGCTGACGGGGAAGCCTTAGCCCCCCGCCTTCGACCGCGACACCCATACAGTGGTTTAGGCGCTGGGCTCAGATGTTGGGCTGGGCCCCTTCGAAGCTGCGCGGCTCTCCCCGGTCGATCGGGCTCGGCGAACGCGGGGCGGCGTCGCTGTGGACAGGCGCCGGCGCGGCCAGGCCGTCGTGGGCGAAGTCGTCGACGGCGATGACCTCGGCCACGGCCTTATCGGCGGCGTCGAGGGCGGCGGCCTCGTCGGCGGTGATCAGTCCCTGCTCCCAAGCGACCCGGCGGTCGCGGATCTTGGCGGCCTTCAGGCGATCGTGGATCGGCTGGGTGGCGACCACGCGCTCGAAGGCGTCGATCAGCTGGCCGACCGCCTCGTCCTTGCCGCCGACATAGACGTTCTCGACCAGGCGGTCGCGGGTTTCGGACGGCTGGATCAGCAGCTCGGCGCAGGCGCGGGTGAGGTTGTCCGACGGCCCGCGACGACGGGCGCCGAACGGCAGGATGGCCGCGCGCAGCATCCACCCGGCCAGGCGGTTGGGCAGGTTAGCGAACAGCTCGTCGAAGCGCTGCTCGATGGTGGCGAACGCGGTGTCGGCGCACCAGTGCAGCAGCGGGAAGTCGGCGTCCTGGCGGCCCTCGTCCTCCCAGCGCTTCAGCGCGCCGGACAGGAAATAGAGCTCCGACAGGATGTCGCCCAGCCGCGCCGACAGCATCTCCTTGCGTTTCAGGTCGCCGCCCAGGGTCAGCAGGGCGATGTCGGAGGCCAGGGCGAAAGCGGCCGAGTAGCGGCCCATCTGGCGGTAGAAGCGGGTGGCCCGACCGGCGTCCGGAACCGGCGAGACCGCGCCCCCGCTCCAGCTGCGGGCCACGGTGCGCAGGCCGTTGCGAAGGCTGTGGGCGACGTGCTTCCAGAAGGCTTCGTCGAACCGGTCGAGGTCCTGCGCGCCGATCGCCAGGATCTCTTCCAGCATGAAGGGATGCGCGCGGATCGCGCCCTGGCCGAACACCATCAGGCTGCGGGTCAGGATGTTGGCGCCCTCGACGGTGATGCCGACCGGCACGGCGCGGTACTGGGCGCCCATGTAGTTGCGCGGCCCCTCGATGATCGCCTTGCCGCCGTGGACGTCCATGGCGTCGTTGACGACGATCCGCATCCGCTCGGTGGCGCCAGACTTCAGCAGGGCCGAGATCACCGACGGGTGGTGGCCCAGATCCAGGCCCGTGCAGGTCAGGCGGCGCGCGCCATCGACGAGGTAGGCGTTGCCGGCGATGCGGGCCAGACGCTCCTGCACGCCCTCGAACTTGCCGATCGGCACGTTGAACTGGCTGCGCACCCGGGCGTAGGCGCCGGTGGTCAGGGCGCTGAAGGCGGCCGCCGCGCCCGACAGGGCCGGCAGCGAGATGCCGCGCCCGGCCGCCAGCGCCGTCATCAGCATCTTCCACCCCTGCCCGGCCCGCTCGGCGCCGCCGATCAGAAGGTCCATGGGGATGAAGACGTCCTTGCCCCAGTTGGGGCCGTTCTGGAAGGTCTGGAAGGCCGGCAGGTGGCGGCGGCCGATCTCGACGCCGGGCGTGGTGGTCGGCACCAGCGCGCAGGTGATGCCGACGTCTTCCTCGCCGCCCAGATAGCCGTCGGGGTCGCGCAACTTGAAGGCCAGGCCCAGCACCGTGCAGACGGGGCCAAGGGTGATGTAGCGCTTGTGCCAGTTCAGGCGGACGCCCAGCACCTCGCGGCCTTCCCAGGTTCCGCGGCAGACCACGCCCTCGTCGATCATCGCCCCGGCGTCGGAACCGGCCTCGGGGCTGGTCAGGCCGAAGGCGGGCACCTCGCGGCCGTCGGCCAGGCGGGGCAGCCAGTGGTCCTGCTGGGCCTTGGTCCCGAAGCGCAGGATCAGCTCGCCGGGGCCGAGCGAGTTGGGCACCATGGTCGTCACCGCCGCCGACACCGAGCGGGTGGCGATGCGGCGGACGATCTCGGCGTGGCCGAAGGCCGAGAAGCCGAGGCCGCCGTATTCTTTCGGGATGATCATCCCGAAGAACTTCTGCTCCTTCAGGAAGGTCCAGACCTGCGGCGGCAGGTCACGGGTCTTCCAGGTCATGGTCCAGTCGTCGAGCATGGCGCAGAGCTGCTCGACCGGGCCGTCCATGAAGGCCTGCTCGTCGGGGCGCAGCTGGGGCTTGGGGAACGACAGCAGTTCGTTCCAGTCCGGATCGCCGGTGAACAGCGCCGCGTCCCACCAGGTGTCGCCGGCGTCGATGGCGTCGCGCTCGGTCTGCGACAGGGCCGGCATCACGCCTTGCGCCCACTGGAAGATCGGCCGGGTGAGGAGATCCCGGCGAAGGGAGGAGAAGCTGGTCATGACGCCCGCCTTGGTTACTGGTCGGGGGTCAAACGCGTTTCGAAGCCGGAGCGATCCTTGGCGGGTCAAGGAACCTCCCCCTCTGGGGGAGGCGATCGCGCAGCGATCGGTGGGGGTGTTTGCAAGGACGGCCAGCGCCTGGAAAGCTGAAACCGTCCCCCCACCGGCCTTCGGCCGCCTCCCCCACGGGGGGAGGTTCCGCTACGCGGCCCCCTCAGTCGCTCCGCGACAGCTCCCCCAGAGGGGGAGCATCTACGCGGCGTAATCCTCCCCCTATGGGGGAGGTGGCCAGGAGGGCCGGAGGGGGTCAGCGCGGAAGCTTCAGATCAGCGGCTCAATGGGGATAGCCGCCGACCTCCTGTTCGTCGTCGATCACGCGGCCTGTCCCATCCTTCACCTGGCGCAGGATGCGTAGGTCGATCGTGTCGCGATCCCAGGGTCTGGCGCCGGCCGTGGCCAGGACCGTCGCTTCGACCTTGGCGGCCGGCAGAGGCTTGAATCCCCTTGGCCACAGCGGCGCGCGCGCCAGCCGACGCACCTTCGGCAAGGGCGTCGTAGGCAGGATCCGCAGGTCAGGCATCGGCCTTCCATCCCCGTAGGTCGCCCGGTTGTCCCAGACGTAAAGGTCGAGGTCGCCCTGGCCTTCGACGATCAGGAACGGCAGGTCGGGCCGGGTCGAGGCGCCGCCCTTGACGACATTGCCGACCAGGGCCAACTGGCCGACCTGCCAGGCGCGGCCCTCCCATTCGGGGGCGTTCAGCGCGTAGTGCATGGCCCGTGTCCCTGGGTCGTAGACCAGGTTGTTGGCCGACACCGCGTGGACCGCACCCTTGAACAGCTGGTTGCGCTCCAGATTGTGGGCGTAGAGGTTGCCGACGATCAGAACCTGCGTGGCGTTGTCGTGGATCAGCGTGCCCTTGGAGTGCTCGCCCTTGACGTGGCTGGCGTGGGACAGGCCCTCGGCGACGATGTTATTGCTGAAGGTGATGCGGCGGGAGGTTCCGTTGCGCCAGGCCTCCACCGTGTCGCCGCCGTCGAAGCGCGGGCCGGAGGCCGAGAGGTTTTCGTCGGTGGCCCAGGCGATCGAGCAGTGGTCGACGACCACGTCATGGGCCTTCCAGCAGGTGATCCCGTCGACCTCCCAGCCGCTGCGGTCGGGGGCGCCGTCGCGGCCGGCGCGGACCCGCAGGTGGCGCAGGACGACGTCGTGGCTTTCCACCTGGATGCCGCCGCGGATGAAGGTGACGCCAGGCGACGGCGCGGTCTCGCCGGCGACGGTGAGGAAGGGCTCGCGGATGCGGATGCTCTTGCGGCCAAGGTCGATCACCCCGGCGACGTCGAACACCACCTTGCGCGGGCCGGCCGCCTCGACCGCGGCGCGGAACGAGCCTGGGCCGTCGGGCGCCAGGGTGGTGACGCGGATGACGCGGCCGCCCTCCCCGCCCCTCGCGCTGGCCCAGCCCGCGGACGCGAGGTCGGGCGCCTTGGCCCAGGCCGCGGCGGGCAGCAGCAGGCCGGCTCCGGCCAGGACGGCGCGCCGGTCGATCGGCATGAGGTCTTTCATCGTCAGCCCCTCTGGCTCGCACTGAAAAAGAAGCGGCGGAGGACCGCAAGGGTCCTCCGCCCAGGCCGCCTTCGAGCCCTGGGGGACAGCCGAAGGGGACGGCCGCCGCGCGGAGGGGCGCGGACGGCCAGTCTTTGGAGGGGAAATCTCCAACCCAACCGCTCCCCTCGTCGTCATCCCGGCCGTAGCGAAGCGCAGAGCCGGGACCCAAGGGCGACAGCAGTGCGCCGGCCCCTGGGTCCCGGGTCTGCGGCGCGACGCGCCTTCGCCAGGGATGACGAAATTCGAGAGGGCGGATCTGGAAAGAAGGTCCCTAGTACTTGTACCGCACCCCGATCCGATAGTTGGGGCCGCTGCCGCCGTAGGAGAGGATCACCGGGTCGGTGTAGGTGAAGCGCTCGGACTTCTCGTCGGTGATGTTCAGCGCCTCGAAGGTGATGGCGACCTGCTTGAGCGGCTGGTAGCGCATCGAGAAGTCGACGTTCATCGTCGATTTCGCCCCGTCGAACTCGTTGATCAGCGGGCCGTCGCAGGCCGAGCCGTTGGCCTGCAGGCCCGGGTCGCAGTTGCCCGAGGCGATCGGGTACTTGGTGTAGTACTCGTCGCGCTGGGCCATCGAGACGCGGGCGTTGAACTTCTTGGTCTCGTAATAGACCGTGAAGTTGACCCCCTTGGGCGAGGCCCCGAGCCACGGGCCCGTGCCGTAGACCGGGGCCTTGGTCACCGCGCCGGTGGTGGCGTTCACCGCGCCGGGATCCAGGATGTACTTCAGCTCGGTGTCGAGCTTGGTGACGTTGAACTGGACGCCGAGGTTCTTGAAGTACCAGGGCAGGAAGGTGAAATCCTGCTGGTAGCTGAACTCGAAGCCCTGCAGCACCCCGCCCGGCGCGTCGCGGACCTGCCGGGCCAGCATGACGTTGTCAGCGTCGATATAGGCTCGGCGGAAGACGTCGCCGCCGGTCTCGCCGGGGAACTGGGCCCGCAGCTGGGCGATGGCGTCGGCGTCGAGGAAGGCCGACAGCGGGGCCTCGTAGAAGACGGTCTGCGGGTAGGAGTCGATGTCCTTGCGGAAGTAGCCCAGGCTGATCAGGCCGCCCTTGGCGAAGTACCACTCGGCCGCCACGTCGAAGGCCTTGCCGCGGAACGGCGAGAGCTTGGGGTTGCCGACGGTGAGCGTGCCGCCGGTGACCGAGCCGTCGCCCGGGACGCTGACCCCGGTGATGGCCGGCGACAGGTTGCCCAGCAGCGGACGGGCCATGACCTTGGCGGCGGCGAAGCGGATGTAGAGATTGTCCCACGCCTCCCAGGTCAGGTTCCCGGACGGCAGGGTGTCGCTGTACTTGTTCTCGCCGGTGATGCGGCGGCCGGCCGTGGTCTCGCCGGCCGACTCGACCTCGGTCTCGGCCTGGCGCACGCCGATGTTGCCGAACAGGCGACGACCGCCCCAGACCTCGTAGTTGAAGCCGAACTGGGCGTAGTAGGCCAGGTTCTTCTCGGCCACCTCGAACGAGGCCGAGCGGTTGCGCTTCCGGGTGATGCGGAAGTCGCCGTACTTGTTGATGCAGTTGCAGGTGAAGCCGAAGACCTTGTCGAAGGCTTCCAGGCTGGGGGCGAAGAAGCGGGTCGTCGAGCCGGCCGGCACGTCGAGGCCCTGGCCGAACTCGATGACCTGGCCCAGCGAGGCGACGCTGACGCCGGCCTCCCTTTCGGTCGGGTTCAAGAGGTCGTTGTTGCGCTCGTACTGGTCGGTCGAGAACTCGTACTTGCGGCCGGTGATCCCGAACTTCAGGGTCCAGTGGTCGTCGACCTCGTAGGTCACGTCGCCCTTGATCCCGTTGTAGGTGTTCAGGGTGTTGCGCGTGTAGTTGCGCATGCCTGAGAAGCCCTTGACGATGCCCCACTTGGTGGGGTCGGCGGCGTCGAAGCCGACGTCGAAACGCGGCATGCCCTTGGCGCCCCGCTCGTCGAAGATGAAGGCCTCCTGGGCGTCCATGTAGTTGAACTCGACCAGGGTGCCCTGGTTCTTGTTCTCCGAGCGCGAGGCGCCGTAGGCGACCACGGCCTTGAGCTTGTCGCTGAACTCGTGGGTCAGCTCGGCCGAGACCTGGCGGAAGTCGGTGGTGTAGGCGCCGCGATCGGCGCCCGAGCGCCAGTCGACATTTCCGAGCTTCAGATATTCGGCGTTCTGGCCGACCACCTCGGCGTCGAGCAGCTTGACCGACGGACGGCCGATCAGGTCGCCGCGGAACGGCAGGGATGTGGCCGAGCCGACGTAACCGGGCGAGGACGGGTTGGTGTAGTACTCGTAGGGATCAAGATTGTTGGGATTGTAGCTGTAGGTGTAGCCGCTGACCGGCGTCTGGCCGAACATCTGCTGGCCGCAGTCCTGGCCGGGGTTGAGGTCGGTCTCGGCGGTGAAGGTGCAGCCGCCGGGATAGAGGGCGCGGCGCTGGGCGTCGGTCATGGCGCTGCCGGCCCGGGCCGTGGCGGTGGGGACGTTGGCCCCGTACTGGTAGCTGGCGTTGGTGTTGTTGCGGTTCAGGCCGACCGGCGAGAGCTGGTAGTTGGTGCTGACGCTCTCGAACCGCGAATAGAGGCCGTCGACCGACAGCTTGGTGCGCGGGCCGATCTCGAACTGGAACGAGCCGGTCAGGCCAAGGCGCTCGGTCTCGACGTCGCGCTGGGCGATCGAGGGCAAGGCGGGGAAGCGGATCAGGCTGTCGTTGCAGCCCGGCGAGGTCGGCGTCAGGGTCGCCACCGACTGGGCCGCGGTCGCCGCGCAGTTGGGATAGAGCTTGGCGTAGGCGGCCGGATCCGAGCCGGTCATCTCGGCATAGGCGGCCGGATTGGCCAGCGGGTTGTAGTAGTTGGCCGGATTGGCCTTGTAGGCGTCGAGCGCCGCGCCCGTCAGCGTGGTCGGGATCAGGGCGGTGAACACCGTGCCGGTGGGGGCGGCGAAGCCGGCGCGGCCGGGCAGCTCGTCGCCGGTCCAGGTCGAGCCGCGATAGGTGTAGTCCGACGAGCCGCCGCCGCGGGCGTAGGTGTCGTCCTCGGACGTGCGCTTGGCGTAGGCGGCCGAGAGCAGCAGGCCCATCCGTCCGTCGAACCAGCGGTTGGACACCAGGCCCGTGATGCGCGGGCTGTGCTTCTTGCCGTTCTGGTAATAGCTGTCCTCGGCCGACAGGGCGAAGGCGCTCTTCTTGTAGTCGAAGGGGCGGCCGGTGATCAGGTCGACCGTAGCCCCCAGCGAGCCTTCGTCGGCCTCGGCGGACGAGGACTTGCGCACCCGCACCGAGCTGAACAGCTCCGACGCGAAGGCGTTGAAGTCGAAGGCGCGCGAGCGGTTGGGGCTGGCGCCGGAGTCGTTGGCCGCGCCCGTCGACAGGGCCTCCATGTTGTTGATCCGTACACGGCTGAAGTCGCCCGACAGGCCGCGCACGCTGATCGTGCGGCCCTCGCCGTTGTCGCGGTCGATCGAGATGCCCGGCAGGCGCTGGAGGGACTCCGCGAGGTTGGAGTCGGGGAAGTCGGCGATGTCCTCGGCGTTGATGGCGTCGAGCATGACGTCCGAGTTCTTCTTGGTGTCGATGGCGCTGCGCAGGGCGGCGCGATAGCCGGTGACGACCACCTCGCTGACCTGGTTGTCGGTGATCGGCGCGTCGGCCGCGGGCTTGGCGGGCGCCTGGGCCAGGGCCAGCGCGGGGCTCAACAGCACCGCCAGCGAGACGCCGGCCAGAAGCCGCGTTCTAGGGGCCTTGGCCCCGTTCCGGATATTCATCTTGGTTTCCCTCCCAATATGGATCGCGCCTCTCGGACGCGTCGGATTTGGCGCGAGCGCTCCCGTGCGCCGCGCCAGGGGGCGTGGCGGCGGGAAGGCCGTTGCTGATCTCTTGGTGTCGTCTGCGACGGCCGGGGGCCGTCAGGTCATGGCTCTAGGCGCTGGACATCGTCGCTCACCCTCCTGGGCTCGTGATCGGATCGGCGGCCAGCCAGTCCAGGGCGTTACTGAGCCAGCGGGCCTGGAGCGGCGGGGCCATGTCGGGAAGCCGGTGGACCAGCACGCGCATCGCCCCCTTGCGGGCGATAAGGCTGGCCGCTCCGTTGCGGCGGTCGTGGTCGCGGCTGTAGGCGGCGATCACCTCGACGCCCTCCCCGTCCACGACCAGGCCGTTCGACGGCTGGCCCTCGACCTGGTGCAGCACGCTCATGGCGCGGTCGGAGGGAATGCCGGCGAAGGTCGGGTGGGACCGGACATAGTTCCAGTTGCCCATCCACGGCGCGCGCAGGCCCCCGACCTGGCCGGCGTAGGTGAAGAGGCCAAGGCTCGCGAGCTGCCGGGCGACGCCTTCGGCCAGGCCGTCTTCCTGCACCATGGCCAGCAGCGGGGTTCCGGCGGCGACGGCGGCCAGCACGTCGGCGGGCAGTTCGCCGAGCATCAACTCGACCTTCTCGCCCTTCTTCGGCTGGGCCTCGAGGCCGGTCTGCTCGCCGACCTGGCGGCGGATGATCTCGTCGGCCTTCAGGCCCGAGGCGACGATCCCGTCGTAGCGGGCGCCGGGCTTGAAGTCCTCGACCGTGACTCCGGGCTGCTTTTCCAACTGGGTGCGCAGGCTCTTGGCGACACCGGAAACGGCGAGCTTCAGCTTGCGGCGAGGCGCGCCATGGGACGCGGCGACCCAGACTTCGCGATCGGAGACCACCTCGCCCGAGCCGGCCAGGACCAGGCGGATGACATGCCGCCCTTCCCGCTCGAAGGCCGGGGTGCGGACGCTTTCGGCGACCAGCCACGAGAGGCGGTCAGGCTCATGGGCGGGCACGGGCCAGCGGCCCGCCTCCCGCGCCGCGCCGTCCGGCCCAACGAGGCTGAGCACGAGTTCGCCGCTCACGGCCTTGCCGGTGTCGTTGAACAGCCAGAGGTCCAGGTCGGCGCTCTCGCCCGGGGCGTAGGCCAGTTTGCGGGGCTTGGCGACGGCCAGGGCGGGCCGCAGGCTCTGGCTCATCAGGGCCGGGTCGGCCTTGAAGCCGCGCAGCACGTCGACAATGCCCGAATGGTTCTCGATCGCCGTGCTTTCCCAGCCGGAGATGGCGGCGACGTCCACGCTCTCGCCCAGACGGATGTTCTCCAGGTAGTTGCGCCAGGCCTCGTAGGCCTTGGCGCCGACCGACAGGAACAGGGCCTCGGTGGTCGGGAAGGCCTTGCGGAAGCCCCAGCGGTCGAGGAAGGCGCTGGTCGCCCCGACGATCGCCTTGTGGTCCTCCAGGTCGTAGCTCTTGCCGCCCTTGGCCAGGATCTCGGCGACCATGGCCACATGGTTGTCGGCGACGGCGCAGCCCTGCATCTCGCCGAACTCGACGATGAACGGCTTACCGGTCTGGCGGTGGATATAGTCGTCCTTGCCCGCGTAGAAGCGGTCGTACCACTGGTCGCCGGCGCCCTGGTGTTCGACCCACCAGCCGCCCCACTCTTCCACGTCCGAGTGGTAGTAGTGGTCGTCGTAAGGCAGGTACATGGCCTGGGCCGCGCCGCGCTTGACGAAGCCGTCGTTGAGGATGACCGCCCGGCTGGGATCCAGGTCGTGCATGGCCTTCAGCACATGCTGCACGTCGGGATTGGCCAGGTTCGCGCCGATCTCGTTCTGCAGGGTGTAATGGGCCAGCGACGGGTGTGAGCGGAAGGCCCGCACCATGGCCTGGCACTTTTCGACCATGAACTGGCGGCTGAAAGCGTCGGCGGGCGACAGGGTCTCGCCCGGCTTCAGGTCACGACCGATGGCGTGGCGGCCGCCGCCGGGTTCCATCACCCGCAAGAGGCCCATCTCGTCCATGGCCTGGAAGACCTCGGGCTTGCCGACGTTGCGGTGGAAGTGCAGCGCGTTGAGGCCCAGCGTGCGGGCCGAGGTCACTTCGCGGCGGGCGAGCTCCTTGGTCGGCCACAGACCGTTGAAGCCCCAATAGCCCCAGGAGATCGCCGAATAGAGCCGGATGCGGCGACCGTTCAGCCGCAGCAGGGCGTTGGTCCCGACGCCCTCGACGCCGAACCAGCGGAAGCCGAAGCGAACCTCGCGGGTGTCGATGTCACGCCTGGTCTCGGCCCAGGACAGGCGCAGGCGGTGCAGGCGCGGCGTGTCGAGGTCCCAGAGGTCGGCCTTGGGCGCGGTCACCGTGAAGCGGACCCGCAGGCGGCGGCCGCCTTCGAGGGCCTCCAGGGTTTCGAGCTTGATGTCGGCCGCAATCGGCGCGCCGTTGTCGTCGACGAGCATCGCCGAGGCCTTGGCGCGCAGGGTCTGCGGATCAGCGACAGGCTTCTCCAGCACCACGTCCATGAAGGCCGTGACCGTGCGCGGCTGAGGCGTGTTCAGCACCCAGGCGTCGTCGATGCGGGCGGCCAGCGGATGGACGCTCAGCGTCAGGCCGCGGTCGAGGCCGCCGAAGCCGTGCGAGGCGAAGAGCTTGACCTTGCCCCAGGCCATGGTGGTGCTGTCGCGCCAGTCGAAGCGGCCGCCCGGATTGGTGATGCGGATCGACAAGCGGTTGGCCTGGCCCGGCAGCATCGCCGCCGTCAGATCGCAGGCGAACGGCAGCTCCGACATGATCGAGTAGCCGACCAGACGCTCGTTCAGGAACACCTCGGCCCGCAGCCGCGCGCCGTGCAGGTTCAGCAAGACGCGCTTGCCCTTGGCCGAGGCGGGAATGTCGATCGACCGCGACCACCAGGAGACGCCCTTGTAGGCGCCGTAGCGCGGCACGTCGTCGTCCTCGGCGTAGCGGTATTCGTCGGCGCCGTAGGGACGCGAGGCGAACCTGCCCCAGAAATGCTCCTCGACCGTGGTCGGCAGGCTGACGGTGATGGCGTCGGTCGCCTTCAGCGCCGTCCAGCCGCCGGTCGGCGGGTTGACCGGCAGGGTCGCCAGATCGACGGCGCTGGGCAGGTGCAGCGCGTCGTCCTTCCACGGCGCGGCCTGGTCGATCCACAGGCTCCAGCCCTCGTCGGGCACGGCCAGCAGGTCGGCGGCCGTCGCGGGCGCGGCCTGGGCGACGCCGGTCGCGGCGAGACCCGCGCCGCCGGCGGCCAGGAAGGAACGGCGATCGAGCCTCACGGCAGCACCTTGCGGCCGGCGACGTCGAGGCGGACGGCGACGCCGGCGGGCTTGGCGAGGCCCGGACGCGAGACGGGCTGGCCGCCGCCGATCCACAGATCGACCGGACCGGTCTCGACCGAACGAACACCGGCGGCGTCGACGACGCTGAGGGCGGCGGGATCGAGTTCGAAGGTCAGGGTCTTCGTCTCGCCGGCCTTCAGCGCGACCCGCTGGAAGCCCTTCAACGACCGGACCGGCGCGCCGGCCGCGCCGCGCGAGACATAGAGTTGGGCCACCTCGTCGCCGTCGCGCTGGCCGGCGTTGGTGACATCCACTGAGACCTTCAGCCCCTCGCCGGCCTTGACGGTCCTGGCGAGCTTGGGCTGGCCGTACTTGAAGGTCGTGAAGCTCAGGCCATGGCCGAACGGATAGAGCGCCTCGCCGCCGAAATAGCGATAGGTGCGACCGGCCATGCCGTAGTCCTTGAACGGCGGCAGTTGATCGGCCGAGCGGTAGAAGGTCAGCGGCAGGCGGCCCGATGGATTGAAGTCGCCGGCGATCAGACCGGCCACGGCATGGCCGCCCTCGCCGCCCGGATACCAGGCCTCGACGATGGCCGGTAGCTTCTCGTCCGCCCAGTTCACGGCCATGGCCGAGCCGTTCATCAAAACGAGCACCACCGGCTTGCCCGTGGCGTGCAGGCCTTCCAGCAGCGCCTCCTGCGGGGCGGGCAAGTCGATGCGGGTGCGGTCGCCGCCGGCGAAGCCCGGGGCGCGGACCGACATCTCCTCGCCCTCCAGCTTGGCGGTCAGGCCGCCGATGAAGAGGACGAGGTCGGCGTCTCTGGCCGCGGCAATGGCGGCCTCTCCGCCCTGGCTGGGTCGACTCCAGGTCAGGCGCTGGTCGCCGCGGTCGCCCTCCTGCCAGGCCTCGACCGTGATGGCGTGGGCCTGGCCGGCGGTCAGGGCGACGGCGCCCTCCGGCGTGGCGTCGGCCGGACGCTTCCAGGCGTCGACCACGACCTTGCCGTCGACGAGTACCCGATAGCCACCCTCGCCGCGCAGGGTGAAGCGGTGGACGCCGGTCTCGGTCGGCTTGAGGTAGCCGGTCCAACGCGTTGACGTCCGGCGCTTTTCCCGCTGGGGCCGGCCCCAGGCGACCTGGACGTTGGCGACGGCGCCGGCCTTGGCCTCGCCGGAGAGGTCCAGGCCCTGGAAAGTCTCGACCTTGACGCCCCTGGTCGCGCAGGCGGCGTCGGCGCAGAGGGCGTCATTGGGCAGGGTCGCCATCGGCGCGCCGACCAGGCCCGTCCCCTCGACATAGGTGACCTGGGCGTCCGGATAGCGGGCGCGGATCCCGGCCAGCACGGTGACCGGCTTCGACGGCGTTCCATTGTAGTTGCCGACCAGGGCGTCGAGGCTGTCGGCGTTGGGGCCGATGACGGCGATCCGCTTCGGGGCGGCCTTCAGCGGCAGGAGGCCGTCGTTCTTCAGCAGCACCATCGAGGCCTGGGCCGTCTTCAGCGACAGGGCACGGTTGGCGGGGGTGTCGTTGTCGGCAGGCGTGATCCTGGCGTAGGGACCGCTGGCCGGCGGATCGAAGAGACCCAGCTTGATGCGGGCGACGAACAGGCGGCGGACGGCATGGTCGAGGTCGCCCTGTGTCATCAGCCCGGTCTTCACCGCCTCGACGATCGGGCCGATCTCGGCGCTCTTGTCGGCCCCGAACTCGGCGCAGATCAGGTCGGTCCCGGCCTTGACGCTGACGGCCACCGCCTGGGCCGGCGTCTTCACGTAGCTGTGCGAGGTCGGCAGGAAGACGTCGGCGATGGCCGCGCAGTCGGAGACGACATGGCCCTTGAAGCCCCACTTGCCGCGCAGGGTGTCCTTCAGCAGGAAGTCGCTGGCGCAGGCGGGCACGCCGTCGACGGCGTTGTAGGCGCACATCACCGCCTCAACCTTGCCGCGCTTCACCAGGGCCTCGAAGGCCGGCAGGTAGGTGTCGGCCAGATCGTGCTTGCTGGGGTGGATGTCGTCGTGGTGACGGTCGGCCTCGGGGCCGCTGTGCACGGCGAAGTGCTTGGCGGTCGCGGCGGTCTTGTAGTGAGCAGGGTCTGGCCCTTGCAGTCCCTCGACGAAGGCCACGCCGAAGGCGGCGGTCAGGTGCGGATCCTCGCCCCAGGTCTCCTGCCCCCGGCCCCAGCGCGGGTCGCGGAAGATGTTGATGTTGGGCGACCAGACGGTCAGGCCGCGATACTGGGCGACCGCGCCGTCGGGACCGCGCTTGTCGAGATACTTGGCGCGGAACTCGGTGGCGATGGTGTCGGCGACATCTTGGATCAGGGGGACGTCCCAGGTCGCGGCCATGCCGATGGCCTGCGGGAAGACCGTGGCCTCGCCTGCCCGGGCGACGCCGTGCAGCCCCTCGCTCCACCAGTTGTAGGCGGGAACGCCCAGGCGCGGGATGGCGGGGGCGGCGTGCTTCAGCTGGCCCGCCTTCTCCTCCAGCGTCATGCGCGAGACGAGGTCGGCGGCGCGGGCCTCGGGCGACAGGTTCACGTCATGGAAGGCGTCGGCGGCGAACGCGGCGGCGGGCGCGGCGGCCAGCGACAGGGCGAGCATGGAGACGAGGCCGAAGCGACGGCAGGAAACGGAAACACGCATCAGACATCGCCTCGGGAGGAATTCAGGTCGCGCAGCAGCTTGCGGTCGGGACGCCAGACGACGGCGCGCTCGCCGCCGAGGTCGGCGCGGGCGCCGCTGGAGGGGTTCACGAGGCCGTAGCGGCGCTTGTCGCGAATCTCCAGGCGACCCAGGCCCGGCAGTTCGACGGCCTTGCCCTCGAGCAGGGCCTGGCGGATCTGACGGCACAGCGAGCGGGTCAGCATGTCGCCGACGTCGGTTTCGAGGGGTGTCTGGAAGGCGCGGCCGATGTCGAAGACGGGCTCTTCGGCCGGTCGCTCGCCGGCCTCGGCGCGGCCGTCCGGCGATGCTCGCGAGTCGCGTGCAGAGCTGTTCATGGCGCCGCCTCCCCTTCCCAATCGCGGCCTTTGTCGGCCGTCTCGCCCGGATAGCCACCGGTGTCATGATTGAAATAAGCATGTCGCAATCACGACGAAAAGCGAAAAAGGTACCGGTAACTTAAATAATTTTGGGAAATTTCAGCAAGTTTTCACCTGACCACGAACGACGTTTCCACCTTGCCGATCCGCACAAGAAAATCGCGCCGGGTGCATATTTCTTGCGGCGCATTGATCCTGCGGACATTCGCCAGCATCGTCCGCCCACCGGCCTGAACCGGGTGATTGGGGAGGCCCCGTGTCGAGGGCGGAACGGCCAGAGGCTCGCGACAAATCCGAGCTGTGGGGCGCCGAGCTGTGGAAAGACCGGTCGGCCTATCGACGCGCCTACGCCCAGGACTGGAGCGACCTGTGCGCCTTCCTGCGCGCGCGCTTCGGCGGCGGTCCGCCCGATCCCGAGGACGTGGCGCAGCAGGCCTTCCTGAAGCTGGGCGAGCGGCCGTCCGACCGGGCGCTGGAAAGCCCCCGCGCCTTCGTATTCCGCGTCGCCATCAACCTGGCGCTCGACGGCCGGCGCAGCCGCCGGCGGACGGCGCGACTGCTCGACGTCTCGGCCCCGGCCCTGGCGCCGGACGAGCCGCCGGACGTCGAACGGTCCCTGATCGCCCGCGACGACCTGAAGCTGCTGGAAAAGGTGGTGGCCGGCCTGCCCGAGCGGCATCGCCGCTATCTCGCCGCCAATCGCATCGAGGGCCTGAGCTTCGCCGAGATCGCCCGCCGCGAGAGCGTCTCCGAGGCCCTGGTCCGCAAGACCATCGACGAAGCCGCCGCCGTCTGCCAGCGCGCCCTGGCGCGCGGCGTCATCGACTACACAACCGACTTTAGGGGCCTGTCCCGTGAACGCAGCCGTCGATCCTGACTCGCCGACCGGGCGGGAGGCCCGGGCCTGGGTCCTGGCGGTGCTGGGCGAGCCGTTCCCGCCGGAGCGCTCGGCGCAGCTGCGCGCCTGGCTGGACGCCGATCCGCAGCATCTCCGCGCCTATGAGGAAGCCGAGGCGCTGCTGCTGGCCTTGGGCCAGGTGCAGGCGCTGAAGAGGCCCTCCCCTCGCCGCGTTCCGGTCGGCTGGATCGCCGCCGGCGCGACCCTGGCGGCCTGCTTGGTCACGGCCCTGGTGCTGACGCCGCCGCCCGCGCCGTTCGAGGCTGGGACCGTCGCCCGGCAGGTGGCGCTGAAGGACGGCAGCACGGCGGTGCTGGCGCCGGGCGCGCGACTGGCCCAGGCCTCGCGCTGGAACGATCGCGGCTATGTGCTGGAGCGCGGCGAGGCTTTCTTCACCGTGCGCAAGGCCGACGGCCGGCGCTTCCAGGTGGCGGTCGGCGGCGCTCAGGTCGAGGTGCTGGGCACTCGCTTCGACACCCGGGCCGGGGCCGGCGGCCAGGTGCGGGTGGCGGTCGAGGAAGGCCGGGTGGCCGTCTACCAGGGCCGCGAGCGCCGACAGGTCGCGCGGCTGGGGGCCGGCGACTATGTGCAGATCGACGGCGGACGCGCCCAGACCGGCAAGCTGGCTGCGCCCGCCGAGGCGGCGGCCTGGCGGAGCGGACGCCTGGCCTATGCCGACGCGCCGCTGGGCGACGTGGTCGCCGATCTGGCCGCGCGGGGCCACAAGGTGCGTGCGACGCCGCGCGCGGCGGCCTTGCGGATCACCGCCAGCTTCCAGCTCGACCAGGCCGACCGCTTCCTCACCAGCCTGCCGGAGATCCTGCCGGTGGGCGTGCGGGTCGCGGCCGACGGAAGCCGTACGATCGACGCGGCAAAATGAGGATCGCGCCCGCGATCGGCGCGCTGGCGGTGGCTTGGCTGACGGCCTCGCCGGCGTTTTCAGCGCCGCCTGAACGGCGCTTTTCCTTCGACCAGCCGGCCCAGCCTTTGGCGACGGCGCTGCTGGCGGTGTCGGCCCGCACAGGCGCGCCGATCGCCGCCCCCGCCGCCCTTACGGCCGGACGGCGCGCGCCGGGCCTCTCGGGGTCAATGTCGCTGGACCAGGCGATGCGGATCCTGCTGACGGGCTCGGACCTCGACTTCGCGATCTCGACGGGCGGGGTCGTGTCGCTGCGGCGACGCAGCGAGATCGTGGTCACCGCGCCCGTCGTCCGGCCTGCGCCGTCTCTCGCGACCGAAACGGAAGAGCTGATCACCGTGGCGGCGATCAGCGTGGTGGCCCGGCCGCTGGCCGAGCCGGCGCAGGACGAAGCCCGCGACGCGCCGGGCCAGGTCGATGTGCTGCTGGAGGAGCAGCTGCGCGGCGCCGGCGCCCTGGGCCTGGCCGACGCCCTGCGGCAGATCCCGGGCGTGGCGGCGGGACCGGAGGCCGGCGAGGCCCGCCAGATCGCCGTGCGCGGGGTCGGCGGCCGCTTCACCCGCGTGCGGGTCAACGGCATGGAGACCCTGGCGACCTTCGGGGCCAGCAACGCCATCGGCGGCACCAATCGCGGCAGGGCCTTCGACTACAACATCTTCGCCGCCGATCTCTTCAAGCAGGTCAGGCTTCAAAAGACCGCCTCGGCCGACCTCGACGAGGGCTCGCTGGGGGCCACCGTCGACATGCGCACCCGCTCGCCGCTGGAGCTGCCGAGGCGACATGCGATGCTGGTGGCCGAGGCGGGCTACCAGACCCTGTCGGACCGGGTGCGGCCACGGGTGTCGGCGGTGCTGTCGGGGCGCGACGCCGCGGGCCGGCTGGGCGTGCTGGTTTCGGCCGCCTATTCGGGACGCTCGACGCTGGAGGCCGGGGCCAGCGCCGGCCAGTGGGAGACCGGAAACGCCGTCGCGCCGGGCTTCGGCGCCGTCCTCGCTCCTCTGAACCTGACGGCCGTCAACGCCGCCCTGCACGCCCGCATCCCGCGCCTGGAGCTGGTCGAGATCGACCAGCAGCGCCTGGGCCTGACCGGTTCGCTGGAGTGGCGGCCCGGCGACGCCACGCGCATCGCCCTGGACGTGATCTACGCCGAACTGCGCTCGAACCGGCGCGAGAACCTGCTGGAGAGCTTCACCTTCCGCACGCCGGGCGTCTGCGGCGCGCCGGCCGATCCACGCTGCGGGCTGAACGCGGTGACGGTGACGCAGGGCGACATCATCACGTTCGGCGGCCGCAGGCCGGTGCTGATCGCCGGCCGCTTCGACGGGGTGGACGTGCGCTCGGAAGCCCGGCGTGACGAACTCAGCACCATCTTCCGCCAGACCACCCTGGCCGCCAGCCATCGGTTCCGGGAGGGCGTCGAGGGTCGGGTGCTGCTGGGCTTCAGCCGCTCTGACTTCAGCAATCCGGTGCAGCAGACGCTCTATCTGGAGCAGTTCGATGTCGACGGCTTCGCCTACGACTTCTCCGACGGCGACCGGCCGGCCCTGAGCTTCGGCGACGCGGCCCTCGCCACGCCCGGCGCCTGGACCGCCAGCGAGTTCCGCTCGGATCCCAACTGGGTGGACAACAGCTATCGGTCGCTGGCCATGGACCTGGAGGACCGCACCGGGCCGATCGACTGGCGCGTGGGCGTGCTGGCCAAGACCTATCGCACCGTCGGGGCGGCGCGGATGCGCTCGGACGGCGGGATCGGCAACGTCAACGGCCTGCTCCCGGCCGGTCTTTCGGGACTGTCGGTCGCGGACTACGCGCGGCTGGTCGGCCTGGGCGTGGATTTCGGCGTCGCGGGCGCGCCCGGCCAATGGCTGGCCTTCGACGTGGCGCGGGCGCTGGCGGCGGCCTGTCCCGACGCGGCCTGTTACCAGACCGGCCCCGGCCCGGTGGCGGCGCTGAACTACGCGGTGACCGAGCGGGCCGACGCCCTCTACCTGCAACTGGCCCTGCCCCGCGACGCGGGCCGAAGGGTCTGGGGCGAGGCCGGGGTGCGGGCGGTGCGCACCGGGATCGAGGCCGGCGGCCTGGACGTGACGGCCGACGCCGCCCTGCGCTGGACGACGGCCTCGAACGCCTACTGGTCGGCCCTGCCGTCGATGAACCTGGCCTGGAGCGCCGGCCGCGACGTCGTGGTGCGGTTCGGGGCGGCGCGGGTCATGGTGCGGCCCGACCTGATCAGCCTGCGGCCGGGCGTGGGACTGTCGACCACCGGGGCCAAGACCGCCTCGTCAGGCAATCCGAACCTGCGTCCCACCCGGGCCGACGCCTTCGACCTGTCGGTGGACTGGCGGCCGAGACCCGGCCTGCAAGTCACCGCGGCGGTGTATCGGAAGAACATCGCCAGCACCGTGCAGTCGACGACGACCCGGCCGGCGCCGTTCTCGGCCAATCCGTTCGGCCTTCCCGACAGCGTGGCGGCAGCGGCCTGCGGCGCGGCGCTGGACTGCTCGCCGACCCTGCCGATCTGGCAGTTCTCGCGGCCGATCAACACCGGGCCGGGCCATCTGACCGGGGCCGAGGCCTCGTTCCGCGCCGCCCTCGCCGAGCATTGGACGCTGCAGGGCGCGGGCGCCTACACCCGCACCGTGGTGCGGCTGCTCGACCAGACCGGCGCCTGGGTCGACATGCAGGACGCCCTGGGCGCGCCACGCCTGGCGGCCAACCTGGCGCTGGCCTACCAGCGGCCTGGCCTGGAGGCGCGGGTCGCGCTCAGCCATCGCGGCCGATACCTGGCCACCATCCCCGCCCCCAATGGCGGCGACGTCGATGGGGTGGATCCGCTGACCACCCTGGACGCCGCCGCGCGGCTGGAGCTGTCGCCGAGCCTGACCCTGACGGCCGAGGCCTCGAACCTGGCCGGCGCACCGCAGCGGCAGTTCAGCGACCGCACGCTGATCCCGACCTACCGGCACGACACGGGGCGGGAGGTGCGCGTGGGGCTGCGGTGGCGGATGTGAGGCCTTGCCCCCCCTTAGCTCGTCATCCCGGCCGAAGCGAAGCGTAGAGCCGGGACCCAGGGGCCGCCGCACGGCGGTTGCTTCAGCGAAGGCGGCGAACCCAGCCGCCGCGCCCAGTCCCCTGGGTCCCGGGTCTGCGGCGCTGCGCGCCTCCGCCCGGGATGACGAGCTAAAAGCTACCGATACCGATAAAACCGCACCCGCTGGATCTGGAACTGATCCGGCGACAGGCGGATGTGGCGGCCCTGGTGGGTCTGGTCGCCGTTGAGCAGGCGGCCGGGAATCCAGCGGCCCTGGTCGTCGAACACCCCCTCCTCGGCGCGGTCGATGCCGGCCAGCGGCGGCCCCTTCCCCGCCCCGGCGAAGGTGACGACGATGCCCCGGCCGGCGATCAGGTAGTCCTCGGGTCCGACCTGGATGATCAGGCCGCCGTGGGTCGCCGGCTTCTGGGCGGTCTTGGGCGTCCAAGGATCGATGAAGCCGACCTCGAAGCGATAGTCGCCCATCACCTTGGCCACCGGGGCGTCCTGCACCGTCCCGTCCTCCAGCACGCGCGGCTTGAAGCCAGCCATGGCGCCCTTGCCCTGGGCGGCCAGCAGGGCCGGCGTCAGCTGGCGCAGGACGGCGTAGGCGTCGGCGATGGCCTTCTGCTCGTCGGCGTTGACGCTCTCGATGGCGAAGGGCGAGAAGCCCAGAGCGTCGAGATTTCCGAAGGCGTAGAAGGCGTTGGCCGGGGTCTCCGGGGCGCTGGCGTTGTTGGCCTCGGGGATGAAGAGCGCGTTGTCGGGCCGCACGAACCGGGCGGCCAAGTCGCTGAAGTTCGGGAAGTAGATGTCGGGCGACAGCAGATCCAGGCTCGGCGCGCCGGCCTTCCAGACGTCCAGCAGGTGCGGCAGCGGCCCGCCGCTGGGGTATTCGCCGGGCTTCTTACCGGTGCGATTGAGGGCGGCGTTGACGTACATCGGCAGCGGATACGCCGCCTTGCCGGCGGCGGTGACGGCCTCGGTGTATCGGGCGTAGGACCAGGCGGTGAACACCTCCTGCCCGGCCTCGTCCGGGCCGAAGACGGCGGCCCAGGATCCCTTTTCCTTGGACCCGTTGCGCTTCCAGAGGTCGCGCAGCTCCGGCTCGACCGCCTCGCCGCCGGTCTTCAGGCGCTGGATCAGGGCGACGGGGACCTCGCCGGCATAGGCCTTGTCGGCGGCCGGGCCATGCTCGCGGGCCGAGGGCAGCATGCCGATCTCGTTCTCGACCTGGACCATCAGGACGGTGTTTCGGTCGGCGTCGACCGTCTTCAGGTGGGCCAGCAGGGCGGCGTAGGCCCTGGCGTCGGCCTTGCGGGTGTCGTCGGAGAAGGCCGAGAGGATCTCGACGCTCGAACCGTCCTGCGACCGCACGCGCGGGAAGCGGGCCTGGTCGCGCTTCACCCAGGCCGGGACGTAGGTCGACATGCTGTTCTTCCAGGCCCCGAACCACAGCAGGACGAGCTTGATGTCCTGGGCGCGGGCGTCGGCGATCAGGTCATCGACGCTGGAGAAGTCGTAGGCGCCCTCCTTGGGTTCGACCAGTTCCCAGGACACGGGGGCGAGCACGGTGTTGAGGTTCATCGCCTTCAGGCGCGGCCAGTGGCGGGCCATGTAGGCACGGCTGGAAGCGCTGGAATTGCCCAGCTCGCCGCCGAGCACCAGCATCGGCTTGCCGTCGACGACCAGGCGGGCGCTGGTTCCGTGCTTTTCGAGGCGCGGGATCTCGGCGGAAGCGATTTGCGCCGCCAGCAGCGCAACGACGGCCGCGCCCGCCCCGAACCAGGTCTTCAAGCCCCTCACCCACGCCTCCCGCCAACGCTCTTTGTTACCGCTAGCATTCGGACGACGGAGGCCGGCTTGTCAACGAGAAGTCATACCAATCGCAAGGATGGTCCGACCAATCAGGCGGGAACAGCGGCCCTCGCCGCCGCGCCCAGCAGGCCGGCCTTGTCGAGATAGAGGTCGTGCGGCGGCATACCGGCCACGCGCTCGTTGATCGCCGAGCGGATCATGCCGACACGCCGGCGCAGTTCGTCCGACGAGATGGTGTCGGCGACGGCGTGATAGTCCTGCGGGATCAGCCCCTGCCCCGCCAGGATGGCGAACCAGTTGGTCTCCTTGAACAGCTCCTGCTGGCCGACCAGCACCTCGCCGCGGGTGCGGAACACCTCCAGCCGCTGGGTCAGGCTGTCGGGCGGGACCATGGCCTGGCACCAGCGCCAGAACTCGGTGTCGTCGCGCTCGGTGACCTTGTAGTGGGCGATGATGAAGTCGCGGACCTGCTCGTACTCCAGCGACATCTCGCGATTGAACTTGTCGACGACCCAGGGGTCGAAACCGGTCTTGGGGAACAGGGCCAGCAGCTTGGCGATCGCCGCCTGGACCAAGTGGATGCTGGTCGACTCCAGCGGTTCCAGGAAGCCGCTCGACAGGCCGATGGCCAGGACGTTGCCGATCCAGCTCTTGCGGCGGCGGCCGGCGGTGAACTTCAGAACCTTCGCATCGGCCAGCGCCGCGCCGTCCAGGCGCTCGCCCAGCAGGCGCACGGCCTCGTCCTCGGCGATGAAGGCGTCGCTGAACACATAGCCGTTGCCGGTGCGGTGCTGCAGCGGGATCCGCCACTGCCAACCGGCCTCGCGGGCGGTGGCGCGGGTGTAGGGGGTCAGTTCGCCGGCTCGGGCGCAGGGCATGGCGGCGGCGCGGTTGCAGGGCAGCCAGCGGCTCCAGTCGTCATAGCCGGCGCCGAGGGTCTCCTCGATCAGCAGGCCCCGGAAGCCCGAGCAATCGACGAAGAAGTCGCCCTCGATCGTCCGGCCGTCGTCGAGCACCAGGCGCGAGACGTGGCCGCTTTGCCCGTCGCGCTCGACGCCCGAGATCTTGCCCTCGACGCGGACCACGCCCCGGGCCTCGGCGTAGCGGCGCAGGAAGGCCGCGTAGAGCGCCGCGTCGAACTGGAAGGCGTAGTTGATCTTGGGCAGTGTCGCGAGACTCTGCGGCGGCGCGCGCAGGAACCGCCCGGCCTTGGCGGCCAGGGACTCGGCGTTGAACAGGCTGTGGTCGGTCTGGCCGCTCTCGCGCGCCCAGCGCAGCCAGAAGTGCTGGAAGCCGACGCCGTCCATGTCGGCGCCGTAGAGGCCGAACGGGTGGAAGTAGCTGTGGCCGCGGCGGCGCCAGTCGACGAACTCGATGCCCAGCTTGAAGGTGGCGTTGGTCTCGCGGATGAAGACGTCCTCGTCGAGACCCAGCACCTTGTTGAAGAGCAGGATCATCGGGATGGTCGCCTCGCCCACCCCGACGGTGCCGATCTGCTCGGACTCCACCAGGGTGATCGAATAGCGCTGCGTGCCGACGACCTGGGACAGGGCGGCGGCCGTCATCCAGCCGGCGGTGCCGCCGCCGACGACCACGATGTTGCGGACAGCTTGGGTCACGTGAACCTCAGGGGCGCGGGAGCAGCCGGGGCCAGACGCGGCGCGAGGGCCGCGAGCCTGGCCTCCAGCGGGCGCATCTGGCCCACCTCAACAGCGATGCGGCGCAGGATGGTCTGGAAGACCTGGATCTGCTCGGCCTCGGCGACGCCTTCGGCCAGGGGGTCGTGGGCCCGCGGGATCAGGCCGTGGCCGATCATGCAGGCGGCCCAGTTGGCGGCCTGGTAGGCCTCGTCCTCGCGGGCAGGCACGACGCCGCGCGCCGCGAACAGGCGCAGCTTGGCGGCGAGATCGGCTGGAGGTTCGACGGCGCGGACGGCTTCCCACGGCGCGCCGGCGCGTTTGGCCAGGCGGTAGTGCATGGCCTGGAAGTCGCGTAGGCTGGCCGCATGCGCGCGCACGGCGGCGTTGTAGGCGCCCGCCTCCGGCCCGCCGGCGGCGTCGACCGGAAACAGCGTCACCAGGTGCGAGATCGCCGCCTGCAGGCTGTAGAGCGGTCCGGCGTCGGATGGATCGAGCGCGACCGCCGCCTCGCCCACGGCCACGCAGTTGCCGATCCAGGGACGGGTCTGGACGCCGGGCGACAGGGCCAGGGGCTCGCCAGCCCGCCAGCCCAGGGCCGAGACGGTCTCGGCGCGGCGCAGCATGGCCTCGCCGTCGGTCGTGCCGGAGTCGTAGACGGCCAGGCCCGCCGTGCGGTCCAGCAGCGGATAGAGCCCGATCCAGCCGCCGTCGACGGCCTCGATGTGGGCGAAGGCCGGCGCGGGGCTGAGGCGGCGGCCGGCCAGCGGCAGCACGCGGTCGAAGGGCAGCCAGTCCCTCCAGGACTCGAACCCAGCCCCCGGCATCTGGCCGATCAGCGCGCCGTCGCCGGCGTCGATGAACAGGTCGCCGACGACCCGCGTCCCGCCCTCCAGCACCACGGCGGCGATCAGGTCGCCCGTGCGGTCGATCTCGGCGACCGCGCCCTGGTCGACGGCGACGCCGGCCGCCAGGGCGTGCTGGCGCAACAGCGCGGCGTAGGCCGTGGCGTCCACGTGCAGGCCCACGCCGGGAACCGACAGCCGGCCGGGATCGTCGCCCTCGACGATGCGGCCCTGCTTGGCGGCGGCCGCCCCGAGCGAGAAGTCCTCCAGCGCCGCCTGCAGGCCGCGCCGGCGGGCAAGCACCCAGTGGTGGGTGAAGTCGACATAGTCGATCGACTGGCCGTGGGTGTCGTAGGGATGCAGGAAGGCCGTCCCGTCGCCGGCGAAGCCCGCGAACCTCTGGCCCAGCGACGGAACCGCGCCGCAGCGCCGCGCCACTTCAGCCTCAGGCAGGCCCAGCAACTGGTGCAGGTTGCCCAGGGCCGGCACGCCGGCGTGCGACAGGCCGGGCGTCGGCGGCCCGGTCTCGACGACGCGGACGGCCAGGCCGCCGGCCCCGAAGGCGCGGCGCAGGGCCAGGGCGGTGAGCCACGGGGTCGTGCCTCGGCCAACGACGACGACGGTCTTCACCGGCCCGCTCACGCCATCGCCTCCGCGGCGGCGCGGGCGGGGATGGCGCAGTGGCGGTCGATGAACTCGGCGTGGCTGGGCATGGCCGGAACCCGGCGGGCGATGGCCTCGCGCTGGCGCTCCAGCTCGGCCAGGGTCTGGGCCAGGGGCGCGTTGTCGGCCATGGGATCGTAGCCCTGCGGCGTCACCCCCTGCCCCAGCAGCACCGAGATCCAGCTGGGCATGGCGAACAGGCCGTCACGATAGTTGGGCGCGTGACCGCGATGGCGGAACAGCTCCAGCTTCTCGCGCAGGCTGTCGGGGATCGGCATCTCGCGGCACTGCTTCCACAGCGTCCCGTCGGTGCGGGTGTTGGCGTGGTAGTGCAGGATGAGGAAGTCGCGCACCCGGTCGTATTCCATGTCGACCCGGCGGTTGAAGTCCTCGACTAGGGCCGGCTCGATCCGCTTGCCGGGGAAGAGCTTCAAGAGGTTCATGACCGCGATCTGGATCAGGTAGATGCTGGTCGACTCCAGGGGCTCGAGGAAGCCGCTCGACAGGCCGGCGGCCATGACGTTGCGGGTCCAGGAGGCGGTGCGGCGGCCGGCCTTGAACTTGATCGGGCGCGGATCGTCGAGGGCCTCGCCGTCGAGATTGGCCAGCAGGACGGCGGCGGCCTCGTCGTCGCTGATATGGGCGCTGGAATAGACGTAGCCGTTGCCGGTGCGGTGCTGCAGCGGGATCCGCCACTGCCAGCCGGCCTCGCGGGCGGTCGAGCGGGTGAAGGGCGTGAAGCGCCCGGCGCGGGCGCAGGGCACGGCCCAGGCCCGGTCGCAGGGCAGCCAGTGGGTCCAGTCCTCGAACGGGCTGTTCAGGGTCTGGCCGATCAGCAGGCCGCGAAAGCCGGTGCAGTCGACGAAGAAGTCACCCTTGACCACCTCGCCCGAGGCCAGGGTGATCGAGGCGACGTCGCCGCTCGCGCCCTCCAGCGTGACGTCGACCACCTTGCCCTCGGTGCGCTTGAGGCCCCGGCTCTCGGCCACCTTGCGCAGGAACTTCGCATAGAGGCTGGCGTCGAAATGGTAGGCGTAGCTGTAGGTGGAATCGATCGCCTCGGGGTTGGCGTTGGGGAACTCGAAGCGGTCGGCCCGCGAAGCGGCGATGGCGTAGGAGAAGTCCTCGATGTCGAACTCGTGGCCCGCCAGCCGCGCCCGGTTCCACTGGTGGTGGAAGCCCGCGCCGCCGATCGACTGGCCGTGCACGCCGAACGGGTGGTGGTAGTTCGAGCCCTTGAAGCCCCAGTCGAGGAACTCGATGCCCAGCTTGAATGTGCCGTTGGTCGCCCGCAGCATCTCGACCTCGTCGATGCCGACGAAGCGGTTGTAGTCGCGCATGGCGGGGATCGTGGCCTCGCCCACCCCGACGGTGGCGATATCGTCGGACTCGATCAGGCGAACCCGGGCCTGATGCGGCCGCAGGCCGCTGACCAGGGCGGTCGCCACCATCCAGCCGGCGGTGCCGCCGCCGACAATGACGATATCAAGAGGCGTATTGGCTTCCATGACCGACGGACTTCCTCCCCAGGAACCGGGCCTGAAGTTCGCCGTCCCCAGGCCGTTTGTCTCGCAAAATCGAAGGGGCGGACCGATGGCCCGCCCCTCCTTGATCGCCGCTAGTACTTGAAGCGGAAGGTCAGCAGGTAACGCTGGTCCGTGCGGTTCCAGGCGTTGTCCTTCAGCAGGCCGCCGGCGTCGGCGTCGGTGACCTGCTGCTTGAGCACCGACTCGGTGTTCAGCAGGTTGCTGCCCTGCAGGCTGATCTCGAGGTTGTCGGTGGCCCGGTAACGGATCGAGGCGTCGAGATAGCCGGCGTCGTCCTGCCAGATCGGATAGAGCAGGCAGCAGTCCATGGCCGTCAGCAGGTACTTGGAGCGCCAGTTGTAGGCGGCGCGCAGGGCCCAGCGGCCTTTCTCGTACATGCCCACGACGTTGTAGGAGTACTTCGAGAGACCTTCGAGGCTGTCCACCCGGATGGCGCCCGCGGACTGCGAGATGCCGCCGCCGCTGGTGTTGGAGCTGCCGCTGCCCGAGGCGTTGGTCAGGTTCTGGTTCTTGACGCCCTTGTTTTCCAGGTAGGTGAAGTTGGCCTGGACGCCCAGCCCGTCGAAGGGCGCGGGCAGGAAGTCGAAGTAGCGCTGGTAGGCCACTTCCGCACCGCGGATCTTGGCGCCGTCGCCGTTCATCGGGCCACGGGTGAAGACCGAGCGGGTCACGCCGTTGTTGGTGATGTCCTGGTAGAAGCCGCCGTACTGGATGTAGTCGTTGAACTTCTTGTAGAAGAGCGCGACCGTCAGCGAGCCGACCTCGGAGAAATAGTGCTCGAGGCTGATGTCGATCTGGTCGGCCGTCATCGGCTTCAGGTACGGATTGTAGGCGTCGGCCGTGTACTGGACGTTGGCGGCGGTGATGTTGCCGGCCGAGTCCTTGACCCACAGCGGATCGCTGAGGTTGGTCGTGCTCGGCAGGGTGGCGCTGATCTTCAGGTACTTCTTCATGTAGCCGATGTCGGGACGCGACATGGCCCGCGAGATGGCCAGGCGCACCTGCCATTCGTCGTTCAGATCGACCTTCAGGTTGAAGCTCGGCAGCACGTTGTGGTGCTTGGCCTTGGCCGAACCGGTGGTGCCGCCGCCGCTGGCGAAGGCGAAGTCGTTGGCCGAGACGTAGCAGCCCATGGTCCGAGGCAGGTACGGCGTGTTCAGCGGCAGGCCGGTGATCGGATCGGTCGGCGGCGCGTTGGTGGTGCAGGTGCGCGAGGTCAGCGTCGACATGTCGGCGTAGATCGTCGCGCCGTTGCTGGTGTTCTCGGTCTCGACGTAGCGGACGCCGAGGTTGCCGCTGACCGGGAAGCCGAACACCGTGTGGTCGCCGCCGCCGAACTTCAGCATGGCGTAGACGGCCTGGGTTTTCTCTTCGACGTCGGCGATTTCCTCGGGCAGGTAGCAGTTGGTCTCGCCGGCGCGGTAGCAGACCGCGTTCCACTTCGACGAGCCGACGCCGGTGTTGGCGTAGCCGAACGCCTTCTGCAGGGCGGCCAGGTCCTTGACCGTGTCCATGCCGGCGAAGGTCAGCAGGCCGGCGTTCAGGACGTTGCCGTCGAAGATGTTGTTGAAGGAGCGCACGTCGCTGAGGTTGGGCGACCAGCCGCTGAAGGTGGTGTTGGCCGTCGCGGAGTCGCAGTCGCCGTTGACGTTCGTGGCCGGCGAGCTGCGGTCGGCGTTGTACCAGAGGTAGTCGGTGCTGTTGACGCCGCGGTTGTCGCAGCCCCAGGCGTTGGCGATGCCGCCCCAGTTATAGGCGCTCCAGCGGACGGTCTGCTCGCGGTCGGCGTAGCGGGCGCCGACCTTCAGCGTGTTCAGCCAGCCGTCGCCGAGGTCGTAGTTGACGTCGAAGCGAAGGGCCGTCTGCTCGCCTTCGCTGTCCTCGAGGTGGTTGTTGACGTTGTTGAAGCGCCAGGCGTTCGGATTGCCGAGGCCCCCGGCGGCGTAGTTGATGTTGGTGCCCGGCAGGAAGGTCATCTTCGGATGATCGCCGGTGGCGTCGATCTGCAGGTTGCCATAGGCCACCATGCCGACGTCGGCGTCGTAGTTGTGGACGCTGGCGTCGACCTTCTGGACGTCGAAGTTGAAGCGCAGGCGGTCGGTCGCCTCCCACTTCAGATTCAACGACAGGTCCTGGGTGGACTGCTTGTTGTAGTTGTAGCGGGTGTCGGTCGAGATTTCCGCGCCGCGCTGCTCGGCCACGCAGTCGGTCCGGCCGGTCCAGCCGTAGCAGGGATCGATGATCGGCTGGCCGGTCGAAGTCTGGCCGATCAGGTAGCCGGCCCAATCGGGGCTGGCCGAGGTGGTGTTGCCGACCCAGCCCAGCGGCGAGGTCATGATGCCGCTCTCGAAGTTGCCCTCGTCGTCGAAGGTGAACTTGGAGCCGGACGCCGGCAGCAGCCAGCTGCTGGCGTTGCTGATCACCATCCGCGGGTCTTGGGCGTAGAGGCTGAAGGCGCTGCCCTGGACGGAGCGCTCGTTCCAGACGTTCTCGTAGCTCGACTTGTTGTACTGGACGGTGGCCAGGAACTTGCGGTCCTTGTCCTGCCACTGGCCGGCCGCCGAGATGCCGTTGCGGGTGCGGTCGAACTCGGTGTGGGCCAGGCGGTACCACGACGGGATGTACTTCTTGCCCGCGCCGTAGGCGGCGGTGTCCTGGAAGACCCCCATGCGGCCGTACTGGGCGCTTTCGGAGATCGTGTTCAGCTCGGAGTGCGAGCCGTTCACCATCAGGCCGAACTCGCCGATCTCGGTCTCCCAGCGGTTGCTGTAGATGCCCGAGATTTCCGGCGTCAGCTGCTCGGACAGGGTGCCGTAGTTCAGCGAGGTGGTGAGGCCGATCGTGCGGCCAGCGCTGTCAAAAGGCAGACGCGTACGCAGATTGATGCTGCCGGCGATGCCGCCTTCGATCAGTTCGGCCGTCTGGTTCTTGTAGGTGTCGACCCCGCCCATCAGTTCGGGCGAGACGTCGCCCCAGGACAGGCCGCGCGAGGAGTTGGCGCTGAAGGTGTCGCGGCCGTTGAACTCCGAACGCACCTGCGACAGGCCGCGGACGATGACGCCCGAGGGCTCGGCCGAGAAGTGGGTGGTGTCGCTGGTCGAGGCGTAGCGGTTGACGGTGATGCCGGGCACGCGCTGCAGCGCTTCGGCGACCGACTTGTCGGGGAACGCGCCGATGTCGTTGGCGGTGATGGAGTCGACGATCGTGTCGGCGTCGCGCTTGATCTGCTGGGCCGACTTCAGCGCCGCGCGCTGGCCGGTGACGATGACGACGTCGACAGCGTTGTCTTCGACGGCGTCGGAAGGCGATGCCTGGGATGCGGCCGGAGCGGTCGACACCGTTTCCTGCGCCAAGGCCGGCGCCGCGCTCAGCAGCACCGCGACCGAAGCGCCGCCCATCCATCCGGCCATGCGGATTCGCGTAGTTCTCATAGCTCGTCCCCTCCCAGGTCGCGCGTGGGCGCGTCCCCTCAAGTTTCCAAGACTTTCGCCTTGGCAATGACGGCGTTCGCCGCCGATGTGTGGGAAGCCTTGGCCAAGCGAACTCGGCGTCGCGCTTCCTCCCGTCGCGCCCGTCTCAACGCGGGCGCTTATCGTTTCATAACCGCAGCAAATGTCCGCGCGCCAGCATTTTATAAAATTATTTTGTTTAATCGGCGAGCCTTGCCAACCGCTGTTGCCTGACAGACACATTCCGCGTTCCGTACGCCCCGCCGAAGGGTGACGACCTTCGAGGGGGGGGCTTCGCCAGTGAAACAGATCCGCGAATCGGACGCGGCGTCTCCGGAGGCGCTCGCCGCCCTGACGGCCGCCGCCGAACCGGTCGTCATCCGGGGCCTGGCCTCGCATTGGCCGGTGGTCGAGGCCGGCCGCCGGGGCCATGCGGCCCTGTTCGACTACCTGTCGCGCTTCGACGCCGGCCAGTCGGTGGGCACGGTCTTCGCCCCCGCCGAGGCGGGCGGCCGGCTGTTCTACGGCGACGACCTGTTCAACATGAACTTCCGCAGCGGCCGGGCGCGGCTGGGCAAGACCTTCGCGTTCCTGGCCCAGTACGCCGCCAGCGGCGAGCAGGACGCCCTGGCCGCCCAGTCGGCGCCGGCCTGGAACGCCCTGCCCGGCTTCGCCGAGGCCAATCCCCTGCCCCTGCTCGGCCCCGAGATCGAACCGCGGGTGTGGATCGGCAACCGGGTCATCGTCGCGGCCCACAACGACCCGTACGAGAACATCGCCTGCGTGGTCGCCGGCCGCCGCCGCTTCACCCTGTTCCCGCCCGACCAGGTCGAGAACCTCTATATCGGCCCGTTCGAGCGCACCCCGGCCGGGGCGACCATCAGCCTGGTGGAGTTCGAGAACCCGGACCTGGAGCGCTTCCCCCGCTTCGCCAAGGCGCTGGAGGCGGCCCAGACCGTCGAACTGGAGGCCGGCGACGCCATCTACGTGCCGTACCTGTGGTGGCACCACGTGCGCTCGCTAGACCCGGTCAACATGCTGGTGAACTACTGGTGGCCCGCGCACAACCAAGGCCGGGGCGCGCCGCGCGACGCCTTCATGCACGCCATGCTGACCCTGCGCGGCCTGCCCCCGGCCCACCGCCAGGCCTGGAAGGCGATGTTCGACCACTACGTCTTCCGCACCGACGGCGACGCCGCCGACCACCTGCCGGTCGAAGCCCGCGGCATACTGGGCGACCTCGACGAGACCGCCGGCCGCGAGCTGCTGACCATCCTGTCGCGCGTACTGGCGGAGTCGGCGGGGAAGAAGGGCTAGCCAAGCTCCCCTGCAATTCTTCAGGTCGTCATCCCGGCCGCAGCGTAGCGGAGAGCCGGGACCCAGGGGCGACCGCAGTGCAGCGGCCACCGCCGGGCGGAGAACTCGGGCGCGGCGCCCAGTCCCCTGGGTCCCGGCTCTGCGGCCCGCTACGCGGCCCTTCGGCCGGGATGACGATGATTTTCAGATTGGAGACCGCGCCCCCTAGCGGCAGCCCTTGAACACCCGCGACCTGCGCGCCGTCTCGCCCACCCCGCCCGGACCGTGGAAGAACCGCTCGCCCCAGGGCGTCAGCCGGCGGCCGTCGAAGCGCTCGACCAGATCAAGGTCGGCGACCTCGGGGGCGTTGCCCGACCAGGACCAGGCCAGGTAGCCGACGCCCATCGCGTTCGACAGGCGGAAGATCGCCTCGTCGTCGACCGGCTCGCCCCGGTGGTCGGGTCCGAACTCGCCGACGATCAGCGGCAGGCGCGCCTCGGCGAAGGCCTGGAGATAGGCCCGCACGGTCTCCTCGGTCCCGTAGGCCTCATACATGTGGATGTCGAAGACGAGGGCCTTCAGCGGATCGGCGGCGAAGAGCTCGGCGGCCTTGTCGCGCATGGTTCCGGAGCGGTCCTGGCCGTAGTCGTGGGCGTCGATCACCAGCACGTGGCGCAGGCCCGCCGCGCGCAGGGCGATCACCGCCGTGCGGTGGGCCTCCAGCCACTGGACCCCGGTGGTGGTTCCGGCCGTCGGCTCGTTGCCGATATTGACCAGGACATAGTCCTCCTGGCCGCGCAGCACGGGAGCCAGGCTGGTCCAGTAGGCCACGGCCGAGCCGATGTGGGCGGCCTTCGGCTCCAGGCCATAGCCGGTGGTGTCGTGGACTTCGAGGATGACGACCTGGCCGGCGCGGCGGGCCTTGGCGATGATCCGGCGGACGGTCGAAGGCGAGGTCCGTCGCCAGCGCGTGCCGTCGCTCAGCACCACCCGCACGGTGTTGGAACCCAAGGCCGCAGACTCGCGGACCGCCTTGCCCGTGGCCCTGGGTCGCCAAGCATGGGGAAGATTGACGCCGCGCGCCGTGAAGACGTCGCCGCAGGCGTCGACCAGCTTGCCGTCGCGCACGGAAAAGCCGGCCAGGGCCGGGCTCGCCGCCATGATCGAGGCCACGGCCGCCACGGCGCCCGCCCATCGCGAGATCCTCGCCCTCACCCGATCGTCTCCCCCAATTGATCGGGCTGGACCGTGACGATGGCGCATCGGCGGCGCAAGGGATAAAAGAAAGGGACTTTGCTTATTGCCGCCACCCACCTCCCTCGGTGTCGTCCAGTCGACCAAGTCGGTTTCGTCATTCGCCCCGCAGGTGCTAAGCCAGACCGCATATGAGCCAGTCGCCCAAAAGCCCCGCCCGCAAGACCTCGCAAGCCGGCCCCAGCCTGTCGGGTACGAACCTGGAGCGCGCCGGCGACTACAATCAGCGCGTCACCCTGCAGTCGATCCGCATCGGCGGGGCCAAGACCAAGCCCGAGATCGCCGCCCTGACCGGGCTGACGGTGCCGGCCATCACCAACATCACCAAGCGCCTGCTCGACGACGGCCTGATCCTGGAAGCCGGCAAGCTACACGGCGGCCGGGGCCAGCCGGCCATGACCCTGGCGGTCAATCCGGACGGCTGCTTCTCGATCGGCCTCAACATCGACCGCGACCACGTCACCATCCTGCTGCTGGACTTCGCCGGCCAGGTGCGGGCGCGCTCGACCTGGGAAGTGGCCTTCGCCGGCCCGGACGCCGTGGTCGAGTTCTTCGAGACCAACTGGAACGCCTTCCTCGAGACCGAGGGCGTGCAGGCCGAGCGGATCATCGGCGTGGGCGTGGCCATGCCCGACGACATGGCTCGCGTTGACCTGCCCCACCGCCCCGCCGACTATGGGGCCTGGAACAGCACCGACGTGCGCGAGCTGCTGTCGCGCCGCCACGACCTGCCGGTCACCGTCGAGAACGATGCGGCCGCCGCGGCCCTGGGCGAGCTGCATTTCGGCCACGGCCTGAACGCGCCGAGCTTCTTCTACGTGCTGGTGACCTCGGGCCTGGGCGGGGGCCTCGTGGTCGAGGGCGAGTATTTCCGTGGCGCCCAGGGACGCAGCGGCGAGCTGGGCTTCCTGCCGGTGACTTCGCCGCGCATCGACGTGGCCACCCTGCAGGAGGCGGTGTCGCTGTCGGCCCTGGCCCAGTTCCTAGAGAACAACGGCTTCGCCATCGCCGCCCCGGGCGAGCTGGAGGCCCTGCCGGCCGACGGCCAGGCGATGATCGAGGCCTGGATCGACTTGGCCGCCGACCTGCTGACCGGACCGATGGTCGCCGTAAGCTGCCTGATCAACCCGCAGGCCGTCTATGTGGGCGGCCGCCTGCCCGAGACACTGGTCGATCGTCTGGCCGAGGCCCTGAACGCCAAGCTGGCCGCCGTGCCCGGCGTACCGTCGCTGGCCCCGGTGCAGCGCGCGGCCCTGGCGGCCGACGCCCCGGCCATGGGCGCGGCCATCCTGCCGATCATCGAGCGCCTGCTGCCCTCGCGCGCGGCCCTGCAAAAGACCTGAGAGCACCGATGTCCGTAGAGATCGACGACCGCCTCGCCGCCGCCGCCTTCCGCCGGCTGGTCGAACACCTGCGCCTGCGCACCGACGCCCAGAACGTCGACCTGATGGGCCTGGCCGGCTTCTGCCGCAACTGCCTGGCCGACTGGGTGCACGAGGCCTCGGAAGGGTCGCTCGACAAGGAGCAGGCCCGCGAGGCGATCTACGGCATGCCGCAGTCCGAGTGGAAGGCCAGGCATCAGGCGCCGGCCTCTCCCGAGCAGTTGGCGCGCATGGAGGCCAGCGTGGCGCTGAACAAGCAGCTGCGGGGCGAGGGCTAGGGTTCTCTTCACTCTCGGTCCCCTGCTCCGATTTCCCCCGCGAAGGCGGGGGCCCAAGCCGAGTCCAGGGTCATGCGCCGCGTTCGGCCGGCTACCGCAGCTTGGATCCCCGCCTTCGCGGGGATGCTCGGATTATTTAAGCGACGCTCCTAGCGATCTAGCCCCCCAGGGCCGCCTTCACCGCCGCCAGGGCCACCGGCTCCATCACCGCGTAACCGTCCTGCGTGGGGTGCACCTGGTCGTAGGCCAGGCCGGGCTTCATGCCCGCGCGACCGTCGTCCATCACCGCCGTGTAGTCGGCGAACACGCAGCCCTGCTCGGCGGCGAAGGCGCGGATCCAGGCGTTGAGGCGCGGGATCTCGGCGTCGGGATGCAGGGCCGGCTTCCAGGGATAGGTCGCGGCCGGAGTGATCGAGCCCAGGATCACCCGGATCCCCGCCGCCTTGGCCAAGACGACCATGGCCGAGAGATTGTTCCTCGTCGCCGCCGGATCGAAGGGACCGGTGTTGCCGGCGATGTCGTTGGTTCCGGCCAGGATGTGCACGGCGGCGGGCTTCAGCGCCACGACATCGGGGGTGAAGCGCAGCAGCATCTGCGGCGTCGTCTGGCCGCCGATGCCGCGACCGACGAAGCCGTTGGCCTCGAAGAAGCCGGGCCGCGCGTCCTTCCAGCCCTGGGTGATCGAGTCGCCGATGAACACGCAGCGCCGTCGCTCGGGCGGCAGGGCGGCGTCGGCGGCATTGGCGTCGCGGTAACGGGCCAGCCACGGCCAGTCGGTGCGGAGGCGGACCTCCTCCTCGCTCGGCGGCGTCTGGGCCAGGGCGACGCCAGGCAGGGCGAAACCGGCCAAGAGGCCCGCGGACAGCATCTGGCGGCGGTTCATCGGACGGTTTCCACGCGGGGCTTCACGTTCCAGCCGCGCAGTGCGACCTTGACCCCCTTGGCCGAGCCCGCCGGGAAGCGGATCTCGACCGTGCGGCTCTCGCCCGGCAGCAGCGAGACGTAATTGTCGGAATAGTAGGCCGGCAGGATGCGGTTTCCCTTGGCGTCCACGAGGGTCAGCTTGGCGTTCAGGGCCGGGGCCGAGCCGGCGTTGGCCAGCGCGACCGTCACGACGCTCTCCCCGTTCGCGGCCTTGCCGGACCGGGCCGCCAGGGTCACCGGCTGGGCCGGCATGTCGGCCAGGCGGCGCTCGCCGACGTCGTCCCGGCCGATCCAGTAGAGGTTGCGCGACAGCACGGCGCCGTCGGCGGCCGTCAGGTCGAGGCGGACCACGGCCGCCTCTCCGGCCTTGAGGCCAAGGTCGAGCGTCCGGCCAGGCGTCACGGCGTTTGCGGCGGCGTCGACCGCGTCGGTCCGGTCGGACAGCACCTTGCCCGACAGGTCGAGCACCCGGGTTCGCAGGCTGGCGCCCGCCACCGGCGCGGTCGTGTTGTTGACCACCGCCAGGGCGTGGTCGGCCAGGCTCATCTGGGCGTGGACGCGCTCCGAAGCCGCCTTGGTTCCATAGAAGGCGCCGTGGGTGTCGTAGTCGTGGCTGAGGATCTGCCACATCGTGCTGGGCCAGGCCGGCTGGGTCATCCACAGCAGGCGGCCCGAAGACTTGGTCCACAGCTCCTGGTTCATGCCCTCGAACATCGCCCGGTGGGTCTCGTAGTTCATCAGCTGGGCCTTGCGCTCGAAGTCCTCGAGGCTGGTCGGCGCGCCGAGCTTGCGGGCCATGGCGTCGGTGAAGGTCCTGGTCGCGCCGTTACCGGTGGGGTGCCAGTCGTGATAGGCCCACGTGTCGCTTATCGGCCAGCGATCGGGCGCGGGCACGGCGGCCTGGAAGGCTTCCAGTGTCGGGAACGACGGCGTGCCGACCTCCACCGAGAAGCCCTTGGCGTGGTCGCTGAAATAGGTCTCGGGCTCCCGGTAGTTGTAGGGGCCGCTGTTCTGCAGGTTCACGCGGTTGGAGCTGCCGGTGTACCAGCGCGTGCCGTCCAGATCGTGGACCAGCGCCTCCAGCCCCTCGTTGAGGATCGGCTGCGGCACGCCCTCGTTGCGGCCGAACCACAGGGCGATCGAGGGGTGGTTGCGGTAGCGCGCGATGACGTCGGCGGCGTTCCTGAGGAACAGCGGCACGTCCTGCGGTTCGAGCTGGTAGTCCTGGGTCGAGGCCCAGAAGTCGTTGAGCACCAGCAGGCCGTACTCGTCGGCCAGGTCGTAGAACGGCTCCTCGGTGTTCTGGCCCACCCAGTTGCGGATCGTGTTGAGGCCCGCCTCCTTGTGCAGGCGGAAATAGGGTTCGAGGCGCTCGCGCTCGATCCGCTTGCGCCAGTCGTCCGTGCCCCAGTTGCCGCCGCGCGCGGCAATCTTCACGCCGTTGACCTTGAGCACGAGGTACGGCGCGAGACCGGTCTCGGGCACGTCCTTGACGGCTTCGGAGGCGTCGCCCTGGGCGGTCAGCGAAGTCGCCCAGCCGTCGACCACCTTGCGGATGCCCTCGTGGGAGCCGTCGGTGACGTCCTGACCCAGCTGCCGGGCCTTGCTGAAGTCGACCTCGACGCGACGCAGGTGGCCGGACGGGTTCATCAGGGAGAGTTCGTAGGTGATCTGGCGGATACCGAACCGCAGGCGCTTCTCGTCGGAGAGCTGGCCGTCGATCGTGGCGGTCAGGACAAGGTCGTGCAGCGCCTGGTCGCCATAGCCGTTGGGCCACCAGAGCTTGGGGTTGGCGACCGCCAGCTGCGGGAACTCGGCGGGCGTCAGGCGGACGGTGGAGGCGCCGGGGGCGACGGTCACCGTCTTGCTGACGCGGACGCCGTCGAAGGCCGCCGTGACCGTGGCCTGGACGGGGTGGTCGGAAAGGTTGTCGACCGGCGCGACGATCTCGATCTCGGCGAGGCTGTTGTCGGCTTTGGGCAGCATCGTGACCACCTGCGGATCGCCCAGGCGCGCGTCGCCGGAGGCTTCCAGCACCACGTCCTGCCAGAGGCCGGTGTTGCGGTCGCGGACGCTGGGGATCCAGTCCCAGCCCTCGCTGGCGACGAAGGTCGGGCCGTCCAGGGCCATCATGCCGCCGTTCTCGCCGACCCCGGCGGTCAGGGATTCCTCGTGCGCCAAGCCCGGATGGGTCGGCGGCGAGACCTTGACGGCCAGCACGTTTCCGGTCGGCTTCAGCTTGCCGGCCACGTCGAAGCGGCCGCGCACGAAGGCCCCCTTCATGTCGCCCAGCTTTTCGCCGTTGAGCCACACCTCGGCGGCGTAGTTGACGCCCTTGAAGGTCAGGCGCGGACGCTTGCCGGCGACGGCGGCCGGCGCGTCGAAGCTGGTGCGGTACCAGTAGGCCTGCTTGTTGAGGCTTTCCGGGATGGCGGTGTTGTTGAGGCCGTAGTCGGGGTCGGGATAGACGCCGCGATCGACCAGGGTGGTCAGCACCGTGCCGGGCACGGTGGCGGCGTACCAGGCCTTGGCGTCGAAGCCGGGCGATGTGATCGCCTCGCCGCCTTCGGCGACCTTGGGCGCCTCGACCAGGCTCCAGCGCTTCAGGGTCCAGGCGCCGGGGCCGGCCTCGACCAAGGCCGGGCCGGCATAGGCGGGCTTGGCGACCGGGGCCGAGATCGCGCCCTTGCCCTGGGGCCGGGTCCACGCCTCCTGCGGGCTGACCTGGCCATACATCTGGCGCACCTGGACGGGCCAGGTCGGGCTACCGGTCTCGAACACGGTCAGCGGGTCGGGCCTGGCGGCGGCCAGGGCCTTGACCTCATCGGCCGACAGGGCGCGGGCCTCGGCGCGGAAGCCCGCCACCTGGCCGGCGAAGGGCGCGAAGCCGGGCGCCTTGCGCGGCGCCAGGGCGACGACGGCGGGCGTGGCGGCGGCCGGCGCCGTCCCCTGCCCTGCCGGCTTGCCGTCGACATAGAGCGTGACCTTGGCGCCGTCCGAGACGGCGGCGACGAAGCGCCAGTCGCCGGGCCTGGGCGCCTCGCCGCCCCGGGTCTGGGTTCCGGCGGCGACGGCGGCGAAGCCGTCCGGACCGACCGCGAGGAAGCGGCCGCTGGCGGGATCGCCGATCCCGGCCGCGAGGGCTGGAGCGACCGGCGGTTCGGAAACCTTGACCCAGGCCGACAGCGACCACGGCGCGCCGGCCGGCAGGGCCTGGCCTTCGCTCGCGCCCGCCAGCGGACGCGACAGTCCGTCGCCCCCGGCCGGGAACTCGGCGTTATAGGGTCCCCAAGATTGGGCCAGCGCGGCGGAGGCCATCAGGGCCAGGGCGCAGCCGGCCAAAAGACCGTGCCTAAAGGCGGACTTCGAGCGGGTCGTCATTTCCGTTTCCTCCTCCGCGCGCGGCTTGGTCGCCGCTTGTTGCTGGGTGTTCTAGGGCCGGGTCAGGAACCGGCAGGCCGGCTCGCCGCTCTGCTCGGCCCTCGGCCCATCCGGGGCGAAGACCAGGCGGCGGCCAGCGCCGTCCTCGGCCGGCCAGAGCGGCAGGCCGGCGGTGTTGGGATCGCCGGTGCGGGCGAAGGCGGCCCAGTAAGCCTGGATCGGCGGCCGGCCCTCGACGGGCCGGTCGAAGACGAAGGCCAGTTCCGAACCGTGGCGCACCTGCGCCTCGCCGGGCGAAGGCGTCGCCAGCTCATAGCGCCAGACCTTGCCGCCCGATTTCGCGCGCAAGGCGGCGACCGCGGCGGCCGGGCAGCGGAACATGCGGTCGGTGGCCAATTGCAGCACGGCGTCGCCGCGCAGCGGATCGACAGCAGGCGGCGGGCCGCGATCGAGACCATAGAGCGCCAGCACCTGCCGCGCCCGCGCGCCGAAAGTGGCCGCCACCCAGGCCCTTGCCCGCTTCGGATCACCGCCGAACAGGGCGATCTCGCGGGCGCTGGAGCCGACGATCATCGGCTTGACGGCCGGGTCGGACAACAGCGTTTCCGGGGACTTGGGCAGTACAGCGCCGTCGACCACCGCCTGGGTCCAGATGAAGCCCTGGTCGTCGATCGGGGCCTTCAGGTGCTCGGCGGCCTTCAGCAGGTCGGGACCGGAAACCCGGCGCAGCTCGGCCAGCGACCGCGCGCCGACGTTCTTGGCCAGCCGACGGCCGATCGCCTCGTTCTCTTTCAGGCTGCGCGGCGCAAAGCCGAAGCCCGGCAGGCCGCTCTGCAGGATCCCGCGCGCGAACAGGCCCCGGGCCTGCGGCGACAGCATGACGAGGCCGACGTCCTGGCCGCCGGCCGAGTGGCCGAACAGGGTGACGTTGTCCGGGTCGCCGCCGAACGCGCCGGCGTTGTCGTGCACCCAGCGCAGGGCCGCGATCAGGTCCATCAGGGCATAGTTGCCCGAGGCCCCGCCCTGCTCGCGGGTCAGGCCCGGATGCGACAGGAAGCCGAAGACGCCCAGGCGGTACTGCACGCTGACCAGGATGACGCCCTGATCGACCAGGGCGGACTCCACCGTGCCCGCGCCGGAGCCGGCGTGGTTGGCCCCGCCGTGCACCCAGACCATCACCGGCAGGCGCGCCCCAGGGGCGTGCTTGGGAACTCGGATATCGAGATAAAGGCAGTCCTCGCTGGCGCGCGCGGTGTCGGCGGCGTTCCAGCCGCGCGAGGTCTGCAGGCAGGCGGGACCGGACTTCAGGGCCGGACGCTCGCCGGTCCAGGCCGGGAGCGGGCTAGGCGCCTTCCAGCGCAGATCGCCGACCGGCGGGCTGGCGAAGGGAACGCCGAGGAAGGCCGTGCTTGCGTCCGCCCGCTGCTCGCCGACCAGGACGCCGGCCTTGGTCGCGACCCGCGCCGGCTCGGCGGCCGCTTGGGTTGCCAGCGCTGTCAGGAGCGCCGCGAAAAGGAGGCGGGGCGTCCGCATCGGGCGATCCCTCCTCCTTGCGCCGTCAGGCGGCGACATCGCTGGACCAGTCGGCCTGGTTCCACAGCCGGGCCGCGCCGCGCACGCCCGAGGAGTCGCCCCAGCGCGCCTTGACGATGCGGCTCTCCCAGCGGTCGGTGAAGACGTGCGGCCCCACCAAGCCCGGCAGGCGGTCGTACAGCACCTCGACATTGGACATGCCGCCGCCCAGCACGAAGACGTCCGGGTCGACGATGTCGGCGATCACCGCCAGGCCCCGGGCCAGGCGGTCGAGATAGCGGTCGAGGGCGGCCTGGGCGACCGGGTCGCCGCCGGCGGCGGCCTCGACGATGGCCGCGCCGCTGAGATCGGCGCCGCCGTGCTCACGGAAATCGCGGCGGAAGCCGGTGCCCGAGATCCAGGTCTCCAGGCAGCCGTGACGGCCGCACCAGCATTGCGGACCGGGGCTTTCCTCGGCCTTGGGCCAGGGCAGCGGGACGTGGCCCCACTCGCCGCCGACGCCGTTGCCGCCCTCGACCAGCTTGCCGTCGACGGCGAGGCCGCCGCCGCAGCCGGTGCCGATGATCACCGCGAAGGTCACCCGCGCGCCCGCGGCCGCGCCGTCGATGGCTTCGGACAGGGCCAGGCAGTTGGCGTCGTTGGCCAGGCGCACCTGGCGATCGAGCGCGGTCTCCAGGTCCTCGCGGAACCGACGGCCGTTCAGGTAGGTGGTGTTGGCGTTGCGCACGAGGCCGGTGCGCGGCGACACCGAGCCCGGGGCGCCGACCCCGATCGTGCCGCGGCCGCCGGCCGCCTGCTCGGTGCGGGCCACCAGGTCGCGCACGGCGGCCAGGGCGCTGTCGTAGTCGCCGGGCGTAGGGGTGCGGAGGGTCGAAAGCACGCGACCGTCAGACGACAGGGCGGTCGCCTCGATCTTGGTTCCACCGAAATCGATCCCGATCTGGATCACCCAATACTCCCTGTCGCACGCTCGGCGACTGCGCGCCGACACATATTCCGCCGATGGCTTACCCTGCGTCCGCCAGGCGCGCCAGAATTAAAAAACGCTTTTTATTTATTCATAAGGTCACGGCGAGACCGTGACCATGACCACGCCGTGCGGCGCGACCTGCGCCGCGTAGCCGCCCTTGCGCGGGCCCAGGTCCTTCCCCGCCCACAGATCACGAACTCTGCCCGACAGAGTAGCAGGATAGTCGAGCATCGACCAGTCCACCCGCACCTCCGCCGGCGCCGCGCCGCGATTGAGCAGCACCACCGCCCGGCCGCCGCCCTTCAGCGGCCGCGCCCAGACCTCGAGGTCGCCCTGCCTGGACACCCGCCGCGCCTGGGCGCCGAGCGGATCCTGGTCGACGGCGATGACTTCCTTGTTGGTCAGGATCGCCTTGGTGTCGGCGTCCATGTGGCCGATGTCGTTGCCGGCGATCAGCGGCGCGGCCAGCATAGCCCATAGGCTGAAGTGCGAGCGGTATTCCTGCGTGGTCATGCCGCCGTTGCCGACCTCGAGCATGTCGGGGTCGTTCCAGTGGCCGGATTTTGCGTAGGGATGGAGCTCGGCCTGCTTGTCGAGGATGTTGAGCATCCCCAGGCTGTAGCCCTTCACGCCCTCCCAGGCGTCGTAGATGTCGCCGGTGGTGCGCCAGAGGTTGCCCACCTGGGCGCCCCACAGCCAGGGCTTGGAGCCGCCCCACTCGCAGATCGAGAAGACGATGTCGCGGCCCGTGGCCTGAAGCGCGGCCGACATGATGTAGTAGGACGACGGCGCATCCTGCGTGCCGGCCATGCACCAGTCGTACTTCAGGTAATCGACGCCCCAGGCGGCGTACTGGCGGGCGTCCTGGTACTCGTAGCCGCGGCTGCCGGGACGGCCGGCGCAGGTCTTAAGGCCGGCGTCGGAATAGATGCCGAACTTCAGGCCCCTGGCGTGGATGTAGTCGCCCAGGGCCTTCATGCCGCTCGGGAAGCGCTTGGCGTCCGGCTGGATGTCGCCCCGCGCGTCGCGCTCGCCGTGCCAGCAGTCGTCGATGACGACGTAGTCGTAGCCGGCGTCCTTCATGCCCGACGAGACCATGGCGTCGGCCATGCGCTTGATCAACGTCTCGTCGACGTTGCAGCCGAACTTGTTCCAGCTGTTCCAGCCCATCGGCGGGGTGCGGGCCAGGCCGTTGTCGGGCAGCGGCGGCGGCGGGTCGTCGGCCAGGGCCGGCGCGGCGGCGACCAGCAGGGAGGCGGCCGCCAGGGTCGAGACGAGGCGCTTCATGGGCTCACGCGGAAAGGGAAAGAAGAAGGAAGACGGTCCGCCGATCCCTTGGCTCCCGCGTGCAGGAAATATGGGAAAGGCGCGGGTGAACCGGCGGACCGCGAGGCGACGAAGGCCTCAGTCGTTACTGCGGGAAGATCGGTTGCGCGCGGACGCGCCAGGGCTAGGCCTGAAAGTCATGGTTCCCTCCCGGATCCTGGAGCGGCGTCGAGGCCGCATCCGGATCGCTTGAGAACGAAGTCATCACGCCGGGCGGGGCGCCGTCAATAGAATAAGCAAATTTGTTTTTGTTTTTAACGCTAACATTCCTCAGCGAACGTAGACGACGCCCACCCGCAGGCTGCGCGGCGCGTCGTAGCTGATGACGCCGTCACCGGTGCGGCCGGTGGCGACCCCGGCGTCGAGGGCGTTGCGCAGCTCGACCTCCAGCCGGGTCGCCGCATTGACGGCGTAGCGGGCCGAGAGGTTCAGGGTCGTGGCGGCTTGCAAGCGACGCGTGTTGAGGTCGTCGTCGAACCGCGCCCCCTCGTGACGGGCGGCGAGGAAGAGGTCGAGGTGCTGCGCCGCCTTCCACTCCAGGCCGGCGGAAGCCGCGAGGCGCGGGGCCTGGGCGGGGCGCTTGCCGGTCAGCTGCGGGGCGTCGGCGCCGCCGTCGACCTCGGCCCGGGTAGCCATCACCGCGCCGGTCAGGGCGAGGCGTTCGGAAAGGTCGGCGCGGCCTTCCAGCTCCAGCCCAACCGCGTCGATGCGGCCGACGTTCCGGCGCTGGCGCAGCACGCCGCCGGCCGGGATGAAGCCGGCCGTCGGGAAGGTCGCCGGCCCCTCGCCGATCGTGACGTTGGCCACCGGATCGTCGAGGCGGTTGAGGAACAGGGTGGCGGTCAGGCTCCCCGCCCTGCCCTCGACGCCGCCGCCGGCCTCGACGCCGTAGAGTCGTTCGGGCTTGAGGGCGGCGTTGGCCTCGGTGACGTCGTTGCCGACCCGGAACGGGCGGTGCAGCTCGTTGAGGCTGGGCGGACGGAAGCCGGCATAGGCGGCGGCGCGCAGGAAGCCGGGGCCAAGATCGCGGCGCAGGCCGATACGGCCGGTGGGCGTGGTCGCGCTGCGGCCGGCCGGCGTCTCATCGAGGGTGGCGGCCCCGGTCTGGGCGTCGAACTCGCGGCGGCGGGCGTCGAAGGCCCGCCACTGATCAAGGCGCAGGTCGCCGGTGGCGAGCCACGGCCCGGCGGTCCAGCTGGCGTCGGCGTAGATCCCGGCGGTGGTGGTGCGACCGCCGGCCTCGCGCCGGCGGGTGAACTGGCCGGACATGTAGCGGAAGCGCTCGTGGGTCTCGCCCTCGGCGGCGCGGATGTCGGCGCCAAGCTCCCACTCCAGCGGGCCGCGCACGCCGCGCAGGGCGGCGTTGAAGCCCACGCCGTAGGCCGGCGTCTCGTACTGGTCGTTGGCCGGGGTGGTGAAGGCGCGGCCGGCGCCGACGGCGACCGAGCGGTTCTGCAGGTCGCTGACCAGGGTCCAGGCCTGCAGCCGCCAGCCCTTGCGGTCCTGCGAAGGGGCCTGAGCGAGGGTCAGGCTGGCCTGGGCGCCGCGCGAGCGGGCGTCGGCGCCGAAAAGGCCCGAGCGGCGGTTCTCGTCATGGACAGCGACGCGGGCGGCCAGGGCCGGGCCGGCGGCCAGGCGCGTATCGTAGCGCAGGGACGCCGACCAGGCCTGCATGGCCAGGGGCTCGTCGGCCGCGCCACGCCCCTCGCGCACCGGGGTCCAGCCGCCGGAACGCTCCGCCGAGACGCTGGCCAGGACGCCGCCGGCCCCGGCGGTGAGCGCCGCGCGGCGATAGCCAAGCTCGCCGGCCTCGGCGCCGGCTTCCAGCACCTCGGCGCCGCCGTCGCGGCCGGTCAGGGCGACGACGCCGGTCAGGGCGCCCGCGCCATAGGCCTGGGCCCCGGCGCCGCGGACGATGCGGACGTCCTGGATGGTCTCGGACGGCAGGCCGCCCCAGATCACCCAGCCGCCGAAGGGGTCGTTCTGCGGCACCCCGTCGAGGGTGACCAGCGCCCGCCCCGCCCCTGACGGGGCGATGGCCCGCAGCGACAGCCCCTGCGTGGTCGGGTTGGCCGCCAGGCTCGATGTGCGCCGAAACAGCGACACGCCCGGCGCCCGCGCCAGCTGCTCGTCGAGCCGGGTCGATCGCGCCCAGGCCGGATCGGCCAGGGTCGAGATGGCGAAGGCCCCCTCGCCCGCCGACGGCGGCAGGCGCGCGCCGGTGACGATGACTTCCGATACGGTCGCTTCGGAAACGGGGATCGCCTCAATGGGGGCGTCGAACATGGCGGCTCCAGGGCGGCGAAAGACTCGGGTCGGACTATAGCCGCCCCGGCGCGGAGAAACGCCCGTGTCGGTGAAAGGACTTTGGCGTCATCAATCCGTTTTGAAATCGTCGCATAAGCCACGCGCAGGCCGGGGCTGGCCGCATGACCTGTCCGAACGACCCTGGGGGATCCGCAGAATGACCCATCTTCGCGCCAGCGCCGCCGTCGGCGTGCTCGCCTTCCTGCTCGGCGCCGGATCCGCCCTCGCCGAGGCCCCGGCCGTCGCGCCGGCGATCTCGACCGCTCCGACCACCGAGGGCGGCGCTAACGGCGTGGCCCTGCTGCGTAATCCGGCCGCGCCGGAAAAGAGCCTGATCGCCGCCACCGGCGAAGGCGGCGGGCTGGAGCTCTACGGCCTCGACGGCCAGCGGGTCGGCGCGATCCCCGGCGGCGAGGTCTACGGCGTCGACGTGCGCGAGCACGAGGGCAAGCCGCTGGTGGCGCTGCTCGACCGCAAGGGAGGCCGCCTGCGCCTGGCGTCTTACGACTTCGCCACGGGCCAGGCCGCCAATCTCGACGCCAAGCCGCTGAGCCTCGACTACGCCGGCGAAGGCGTCTGCCTGTGGCGCGGGTCGCGCGACCGCTCGCTCTACGCCTTCACCCTGGGCGTGGCCGGCCAGATGGACCAGTGGCTGCTGTTCCCCACCGCCGACGGCAAGCTGGACGGCCGCATCGTGCGCCGCCTGCACCTGTCGTCCGAGGCCAAGTACTGCGTCGCCGACGACGTGACCGGATCGCTCTATGTCGCCCAGGAAGCGGTCGGCATCTGGCGCTACGCGGCCGATCCGGAGTCCGATCCGGTACCGACCCTGATCGACGCCAACCGCCTGGGCCAGATCGCCGGCGAGGTGGCGGGCTTGGCCCTGGTCGACGGCGGCGACAGCGCCCGCTTCCTGGTGGCCGCCAACGCCACAGCCGGCGACTACGCCGTCTACGATCGCTCCCAGGACGACGCTTTCGCGGGCCTCTTCCGCATCCAGGCTGGCGAGCAGAACGCCGTCGAGAACCCGTCGGGCCTGTTCGCGGTTCGCGCGCCCCTGGGCGAGCGCCTGCCGGCCGGCGCCCTGCTGGTCGCCGACGACCGCAAGTCGGGCGCGAACATGAAGGTCGTGTCGTGGGCCGACGTCGCCGCCGGGCTGAAGCTGGCCACGGGCGACGCGGCCGGCTCCAGGCCCAAGGCCGACTTCGCCGTGGTCCGCCCGACCATGGAGACCACGCCGGTCGCCCATGACGGCGACGCCGCCGACGACCCGGCCATCTGGGCCAACCCGGCCGATCCGTCCAAGAGCGCCATCATCGCCACCGACAAGAAGGGCGGCCTGCTGGTCTACGATCTGGCCGGCAAGCCCTTGCAGTACCTGGCCGACGGCAAGATGAACAATGTCGACCTGCGGTCCGGCTTCAAGCTGGGCGGCAAAGACACGATCCTGGTCACGGCCAGCGACCGCACCCACAAGTCGATCGCCATCTACACGCTGGACCCGGCCACCCGCCAGCTGACCTCGGTCGCCGACGGCGTGCAGGCCACGGGGCTTTCGGACCCGTACGGGCTTTGCATGTATCGCGGCAAAAAGGGTGCGACCTACCTCTTCATCAGCGATCCCGACGGGCTGGTGCGGCAGTGGAAGCTGGTCGCGCAAGCCAACGGCAAGGTCCGCGCCGTCCAGGTGCGCGACGTGAAGTTCGACACCCAGACCGAAGGCTGCGTCGCCGACGACGAGACCGGCGCCCTCTACGTGGCCGAAGAGGACGTCGCCCTGTGGCGGCTGGGCGCCGAGCCGTCGGACAAGCGCGCGCCCCACGCCGTCGACCGCGTGGCCGCCAACCCGGCCCTGAAGGACGACCTGGAAGGCGTCGGCATCTACGCCCAGCCGGGCGGCAAGGGCTTCATCGTCGTCTCCAGCCAGGGCAACGACAGCTACGCCGTCTATCGCCGCGAGGGCGACAACGCCTATGTCGGCAGCTTCTCGGTCGTTGCCGACGGAGCCAAGGGCATCGACGGGATCTCCGAGACCGACGGCCTGGAGGTGACCAGCGCCTCGCTCGGCGCGGGCCTGGAAGGCGGCGCCTTCGTCGCCCAGGACGGCCGCAACGTCTTCCCGCCCGAGCACCAGAACTTCAAGCTCGTGCCGTGGTCGGCGATCGCGGGAGCGCTGGGGCTGAAGTGATCCTTCCCCCTTGGCGAGGAACCTCCCCCTCTGGGGGAGGTGATCGCGCAGCGATCGGTAGGGGGGATGCGAAATCGGCCACCGCCTCGGAAGCTGAAAACGTCCCCCATCGGCCTTCGGCCGCCTCCCCCAGAGGGGAGGTTCCGCTGCGCGGCCACCTCAGTCGCTGCGCGACAGCTCCCCCAGAGGGGGAGCATCTGAAGCGCGGCGCTGAATAGATCCTCCCCCTCTGGGGGAGGTGGCCCGGAGGGCCGGAGGGGGTCGGCACGACGCGCCACCCCACCTCCACATAGTGAGATTGAATCTCACAAAATAGATGCCCATTCCTCCAGACCACCCTATGGTCTGACCAATTCGACCAAGCTGCCTGACAGCGAAGCGATCTGGAGGAAGCTCATGCGGCTGGCGTCGCTTGTCATCAGTCTGGTTCTCGCCGCGTTCGCCCTGCCCGCCTGGGCGCAGGAGGCCTGGGTCACTGACAAAGCCTCGCGCGGCGCCTTTCAAATCGCCGGCGCCGAGATCCTTTATTCGGAAAGCGACGATCCGCTCGTGGGCCTAGCGGTCCAGGACCTGCGCGACGACCTGGCGGCCGTCACGAGCAAGACCCCTCTCCTCTCGACCGGCGCGCCCAAGGGCCGGACGGCGATCCTGGTCGGTACGCTGGGCAAGAGCCCGCTGATCGACGGCCTCGTGCGCGACGGGAAACTGAAGGTCGACGACCTGCGCGGCCGTTGGGAGGGCTTTCTGATCACCGTGGTCGAGAACCCCGCGCCCGGCCTCGACCGCGCCTTGGTCATCGCCGGCGGCGACCGAAGGGGAACGGCCTACGGCGTCTATGAGTTCAGCCGCGCCATCGGCGTCTCGCCCTGGATCTGGTGGGCCGACGTCAGGCCGATCAAACGAAAGACGCTCTACGTCGCCGCCGGTACACGCCGCGTCGAGGCGCCGTCGGTGAAGTATCGCGGGATCTTCATCAACGACGAGGACTGGGGCCTGCAGCCCTGGGCGGCCAGGACCTTCGACCCGGCCTATGGCGACATCGGCCCCAGGACCTACGAGAAGGTGTTCCAGCTCCTGCTGCGGCTGAAGGCCAATACCCTGTGGCCGGCCATGCACGAGGTCAGCAAGCCGTTCAACGCCGATCCGGCCAACGCCGCCCTGGCCGACCGCTGGGGGATAATCATGGGCTCGTCCCACGCCGAGCCGATGCTGCGCAACAATGTCGGCGAGTGGAAGGCGGGCGCCGAGGCCTACAACTACGCGGCCAATCCGGGCGGCGTGCTCGACTACTGGCGCCAGCGGGTGAAGGCCAACGGCGGCTACGAGAACATCTACACCCTGGGCATGCGGGGCATCCACGACTCCGGCATGGTCGGCGGCGGCGACATCGACGGCCAGCGAGCGCTGCTGGAGAAGATCATCGCCGACCAGCGCGGCCTGATCCGCGATCACGTCGATCCCAAGGTCGAGACCGTCCCGCAGGCCTTCACCGCCTACAAGGAGGTGCTGGACGTCTATCGCTCGGGGCTGAAGATTCCGGACGACGTGACCCTGGTCTGGCCGGACGACAATTTCGGCTACATCCGCCAGCTGCCCAATGCGGAAGAGCGAAAGCGCTCGGGCGGATCGGGCGTCTACTACCACCTGTCCTATCTGGGCGCGCCGCTGTCGGACCTCTGGCTGTCGACCACGCCGCCGGCCCTGGTGATCGAGGAGATGGGCCGGGCCTGGGACCTGGACGCGCGCCAGCTGTGGATCGCCAATGTCGGCGACATCAAGCCGGCGGAGCTGGGAACGCAGCTGTTCCTCGACATGGCCTGGGACGTGGACGGGGTGCGCAAGCTGGGCGCTCACGGCTACGAAGCGCGGTTCGCCCGCGAGACCTTCGGACCGGAGCGCGCCGAAGCGGTCGCCGGAATCCTGGCCGAGCACCACCAGCTGAACTTCGAGCGCAAGCCCGAGCACCTGCAATGGTTCTGGGGCCGGGGCGCGACGCCACGCTCGAGCCCGCTGTCGGTGGAACAGGCGGATACGCGGCTGGCGCGGTTCGACGCCCTGGTGGCGCGACTGGACCGCGAGGGCGCCAAGATCCCGGCCGAGCAGCGCGACGCCTGGTTCGAGCTGGTGGAGTATCCGGTGCGGGCGGCAGCGGCGGCCAACCACCGCTTCTTCGACGCCGAGGCCTTCGACCGGCTGATCGGCGGCCGGCCCGAGGAAGCTCGCCGCCGCGCCGAAAAGGCCCGGGCGGCCGACACGCAGATCGCCGCCCTCACCCGCCGCTACAACGACGAGACCGCCGGGGGGAAGTGGCGCGGCGTCCTGTCGGTTGAGCCGGCCGACGGCCAGTGGACCTCGTTCCGGCAGAAGCCGTTCGTCGCCCCGGCCGCGGACGCGACCGCGCCGCGCCTGGCGCCCTTCCCGCCGACCGACACCGACGTGATCGTGGTCGAGGCCGAGACGGCGCGGGGCGCGGGCTGGCGGCGGCTGGACGGCGTGGGGCGTGGCGGGGCGGTGATGGTCGCCGGGGTCGTCACAGAGCCGTCGCGGACCCTGGCGCAGCTTGGCCCGGCGCTGGACTACGCGGTGACCCTGCCGGCCGGCGCCTGGTCGCTGGACCTCGATTTGCTGCCGACCTTCCCATTGAACGGCCAGACGGCGCTGCGGCTGGCAATCTCGGCCGACGGCGGCGCGCCCGTCGAGGTCGCCGCGCCGCGCAAGGTCGGCGACAAGGCCTGGGCCGAGGGGGTGCTGGACGGGCGGGTGCGGGTGTCGTCGGGCGTGACGCTGTGCGGCGGCGCGCGGACAGTGCGGGTGGCGCAGCTGGATCCGGGCGTGGCGCTGGACGCGCTGGTGCTGCGGCCGGCGGCGGGCTGTCCACGGTGATCCTTCTCCCCTTGCGGGAGAAGGTGGCGGCGAAGCCGACGGATGAGGGGTCGCGCGGCGTCTGGTTTCTGAGAGACCCCTCACCCGACCTCGCTCCGCGAGGCCACCCTCTCCCGCAAGGGGAGAGGGATCAGTGGGTCGCTTCGAACGCCTCGAATTCCCGCTCCAGCTTCCATTGCAGCTGCGCCTTCGGGTTGGCGCCCAGGAACGCCTCGCAGGCGTTGCCCGGCTTGGCGCACACGGTGGTTCCGCGCAGGCTTTTCCCCGGCACGAAGGCGTATTCCAGGCTGTCGCGGGCGATGGCCTTGAGGTCGCGGTAGGTCAGGCCCTGCTCGGTGGCGGCGCGCAGATACTCGTTGGTCAGGTCGATGCGCGAGACGCCCTCGTCGTCGGTCGACAGCACCACCGGCACGCCGGCCTTGCGGTAGAGGTGCAGCGGGTGGTCGGCGCCCTTCACGCCCAGGATGACGTCGTTGCTGGTCAGGTTGATCTCGACGGCGACCTTGTCGCGGGCCATGCGCGCGAGCAGCTCCCGCGCGTCGGCCTCATGGGCGATGTCGACGCCGTGGCCGATGCGCGCCGCGCCCGCCACCTCGACCGCCTCGCGGATGTGGAACGACAGATCGCGCGGCGGCACCAGGCCCAGGGTCAGCTCGCCGGCGTGCAGCGACAGCTTCACCTTCGGATAGCGGGCGTGCAGGAAGGCCAGCATCTGCATGTGCAGCCGGTAGTCGGCCAGGGAGGTCGGGTTGTCCTCCGGGGCGACGATGTTGACCCCGACGAAGCGCGGGTCGGCGTCGGCCAGGGCGAAGGCGGCCGTCAGCTGGGCGAACACCACCTGCGGCGCCAGGATGCGCACGGCGAAGGCCTGGTAGCCCAGCGCCACGGCGCAGGCGCCCTGGCGCGGCTTCTGGACCTGGCAGCCCAGGCGGCGGTCGGACTCGGCCTCGGCGGCGTCCATCTCGGCGCGGACCTTGGCGACGAGGTCGGGGATGCCCGGCTCCAGCGCGGCGAAGGCCTTGGCCATGTCGCCGTCCCATGCGGAACCGCGGACCTTGTTCACTAGATCGTAGATGGCGCCGGGGTTCACCGAGGTCTCGACATAGCCGACACGGTCGCCGGCGGCGTATTCGCGGACCACCGCCAGCATGGCCGGCAGGTTGTTCTCGGTCACCGCCCCGAACCGGCCGAAGGTCGAGAAGAACTGGTCGTGACCGGAAGCCTGGGCCCCGTCGGCGCCGGCGTTGTAGTTCAGCATCGACAGCGAGTTGACCGCTCGGGCGTAGAGGGCCGGATCGGCCTTGGCCAGCCCGCGCGCGGGCTTGCGGCCGGGGGCGTCGCACGGTCCGCTGGCCAGGGCCGGCTGGACGTCGGTGGTCACGCACAGGCCGTCGGCGTCGGCCCAGGCCAGGAAGTCCTCGGCGTACGGCGTCCCCGACAGGTGATTGTGCAGGTCGCCGCCCTTGGGCATGGCCTGGAGGAACAGGCGCAGGGCGGCGCGGTTCTTCAGCGCCGCGTCGAAGGCGGCCGATGCGCGCGCCTCGGCCGAGGGGGCCGGCGGAGCCGCCAGGGCGGGGGTCAGGGCGGACGAGAGCGTCAACAGCCCGGCCGCCATCGCGAGACCACTCGCCAGCAACTTCATTCGCGCGCGCATCGACCGCCCCCAGATCCTTTCCGCCTACCGACGATGATTTGCGGCGTTTGGCAAATCAAGCGCGGCGGAAAGGACCGGACGGAGATCGCGGCTAGAGGTTCAGCAGCGGGAACCGCTCGGCGGCGCGGGCGGAGACCGAGGCGTCGGCCGACAGGCCAAGACCCGCGCCGGCGCCCAGCAGCCAGCCGGTCAGCAGCAGGCCCAGGCCCGCATGGAAGGTCTGCAGGGTCTCGCGCAGGCCCTCGGCCCCGGGCTTGGTGAGGTCGAAATCGGCCTGGCCGACCGCGCCGCCGTCGATGCTGCTGGTCCACCCCGTGGCCGAGGCGTCGTCCTCGTGGATCACCAGGCCGTCGTCATGCGCCGCGTCGAGGGCGTAGCCGTTGCCGCCCAGGGTGACGGAGAAGTCGCCCCTGGTCTGCTCGCTGACCCCGTCGATGACGATCGCCTGGTCGCCGCGGGTGACCACCACCTGCTCGGCGTAGGTCATGTTGTTCCACTTCGAGGTCTCGGTGTTGATGGTGATCTTCGTGCCGTTCTCGAGCTGGAAGGTGGTCGTGCCCCAGAAGTCGCCGATGTGCTCGCCGTTGTAGCTGACGTGGGGGTCGCCCCAGACGCGGGTGGCGTTGCCGTCGGCGTCGCGCACGACGATCTCGGAATTGGCCTCGTTGATCGACAGGGTGTAGCCGTCGCCGATGTCGATCTCGGCCTTGCCCTCGCCGGGCATGGTCGCGGTGAAGGGCTGCTGGGCGGGCGCGGGCTGGAACAGGCCGGCGACGATGGCGCCCAGGGTGAACTGCATGGCGCCGAAGCTGCCCAGCGACTTGCCGAGCTCGGCCCCGATCCCGGTCAGGATCGCGCTGTTGATCGCCGTGCTCAGCGACCCGTTGATGGTGGTCATCGCTCCTACCCTCTCTCATCGCCGCCGCGCGGCCTGCGACGAAAGGTGGCGCCGAGCGGGGCCGTCGAGATAGCTGGGGCGTACCCCATCAGGGAAAACCCTAGCGCCTGCGGCGCCCCCTCCGGCCCTTCGGGCCACCTCCCCCAGAGGGGGAGGATCTATGAGCGCCGGCTTCAAGATGCGCCCCCTCTGGGGGAGCTGTCGCGAAGCGACTGAGGGGGCGCGCGAAGCGCCCTACCCCTTCCCGTCCAGCCCCCGCAGCACCTGCAAGATCGTCGCCGGCCGCGCGCCGATCTCGTTGAGGAGCAGCTGGACGAGGCCCGTCAGCATGGCCAGGACCACCGCCGTGGCGATCCACGACTTGATGGCCAGGCCCAGGGAGAAGACGTTGAGCTGGGGGGCGTAGCGGTTGATCAGGCCAAGGCCGACGTCGACAAGGTAGAGCACGATCAGCGCCGGGGTCGACAGCATCACCGCCATCACCATCAGTCGCGAGAACTCGCCCTCGAACAGGGAAAGGCTGCGCAAGGACAGCACCGGGGTCAGGCTGCCGATCGGCCAGATGGCGTAGCTGTCGAGGATCACCCCGACCATCAGTAGCAGGCCGCCCGAGAACATGAAGACGAAGTTGGCCAGGCGGCCCAGGAACTCGCCGGTCAGCGAGGTCTGGTGGCCGCTGAGCGGATCGACGACCTGGGCCATGGTCGCCCCGACCTTGGCGTCGATGATCTGGCCGGCCGCCTCCAGCGCCCACAGCATGGTCCCGAAGAAGAAGCCGATGACCAGGCCGATCACCGCCTCCTTGCCGAAGATCAGGATCCACTGGACCGTCGGCAGCTCCATCTGGGCGACCTGCGGCTGGAGGGTGATGACGATGATCCCGAAGGCCAGGAAGATCGAGTTGCGCACCAGGGCCGGCACGGTCTCGGGCGACAGCAGCGGCAGCAGCATGAAGGCGGCCGCCACCCGGGTCGCGCCGACCGCGAGCACCATCGTGTTGGAGAAGATCGCGCCCAGCCAGTCGGGCGTGTTCATCGGCGGACCATGGCCGGGAACTCGGTGAACACCCGGTCGCCGAAGCGATAGAGCGTGCCGCCCAGCAGGCTGGCGGTGACGAAGATAGTCAGCACGATGGCGAAGAACTTGGCCGCGTACTGCAGGGTCTGCTCCTGCAGTTGGGTGGCCGACTGGATCACCGCCACCAACAGCCCGACCAGCGAGGCGGCGATGATCGGCGGGGCCGACAGGATCAGCACCAGCCACAGGGCCTGGTTGACGAGCTCGATGGCCTGGGCGTTCAGCATGACGCGGCCCTCCCTACGTGTAGGACAGCACGAGGCCGTGGGCGAGCTTCACCCAGCCGTCGATCAGCACGAACAGCAGCAGCTTGAACGGCAGCGACACGGTCGTTGGCGACAGCATCATCATGCCCATGGCCAGCAGGATGTTGGACACCACGAGGTCGATGATCAGGAATGGCAGGAAGATCAGGAAGCCGATCTGGAAGGCGGCCGCCAGCTCCGAGACGGTGAAGGCCGGGACGACGACGATGAAGTCGCGCTGGGTCAGGGCGCGGGCCGTTTCCGGGCCGTTGATGCGCTGGGCGGTCTTCAGGAAGAAGGCGCGCTCGCGCGGCGTGGAGTGCTTGATCAGGAACTCGCGCAGCGGCTCCTTGGCCTTGTCGGCGTAGGTGAACAGGGCCTGCGTGTCGCTGCTGACGGCGGCGATCGGTTTGACGCCCTGGTTGGCGGCGGCCATCTGCTGGCCGACCGGGTACATGACGTAGAGCGTCAGGATCAAAGCCAGGCCGTTGAGCACGATGTTGGGCGGCACCTGCTGCAGGCCCAGCGCATTGCGCAGCAGGCTGAGCGTGACGACGATCTTGGTGAACGAGGTGACCATCACCGCCACGAACGGCGCCAGCGCCAGCAGGATGACGGTGATGAGGGCCGAGCCGGGCGAGAACTGCGAGAGGTCCATCTGCGCTCAGCCCTCGCCGCCTATGGTTTCGACCAGCACGCCCCAGGCCTCGCCGACCGGCACCAGGCGGCCGCGGGCGATCGGGCGGCCGCCGGCCAGCAGCACGGCGGGGGCGTCCTCGCGCGGGCCGGCCAGGACGACGGTCGCGCCGGGCCGCAGGCCCGACAGCTCCGACAGCGGCAGGCTGGCCTCGCCCAGCAGCACCTTCAGCGGCACGGGCAGGTCGGCGGGCGCGACCGGCGCGGCGTCGGTGGGAACGTCCTGCGTGGGGACGACGGCGATGTCGAGCGGCGGCGGGGCCATGGCGCTCTCCTCGATGGCGTTGAGCGTGAAGCGATGGTGGGAAAGGTCGAACCGGCCGACCAGGCGACGGTCGAACAGGGTCAGGCTGGCCAGGCCCGGGCGCGAGGCCGACAGCGGCGTCAGCACGATGTCGCCGGGGCGCAGGGAGGCGGCGGTCGCCGCCGGCAGCTCCGGGCCGTCCAGCACCAGCGGGCCGGCGGCGGGCACGGCCAGGTGCGCGCCCGGCGCCCAGGGGTCGAAGATCGGCTCGGGCCAGGCGCGGGCGGCCTGCGGATCGACGGCCAGGACCAAGCGGGCGAAGGGCGCGCCGTCCTGGGCCAGGGCTTCGATCGACAGGGCCAGCAGGCCGTCGGGCGCATCGGCCTCGACGCTCAGGGGCGCGAGGCTCTCGGTAGTCGCCGCTTCGATGGCGGCCACGACCGGCTCGATGCGGTCGAGGCCGATCAGCAGTTCGGCGTCGTCGGCCGGAGCGAAGGCGGCGCCGGCAAGCTCGCGGATCGCCAGACGCTGGCCGGCTTCGAACAGGATCCAGGGACCGGGGCCGGGCTCGGGATCGAGGGCGACGCGGGTGACGAGGCCCGGCGCGCGCAGGGCGGCCAGCATGGCCAGGGCGCGGTTGCGGGCGACGAGGTCGGACAGGTCGGCGGCGGGACCGGCGCCCTCCCCCGCTTCGAGGTCGAGGAAGGCGCTCATGCGTCGTCGTCCACGCTGCCGGTGACGGCCATGCGCACCAGCCGGGTCAGGCTGGCGGCCTCCATCTTGGTCATGATCCGCGAGCGGTGCAGCTCGACGGTCTTGGGGCTGATGCCCAGCTCGTAGGCGATGACCTTGTTGACCTTGCCGGCCACCACCAGGGCCATGACCTCGCGCTCGCGGTCGGTGAGGCCGGCGACGCGCCCGGCGTAGGCCTCCTGGCCGGGGCGGAGCGCCGGGCGCGCCTGGGCGAAGGCGCGTTCGAGGGCAGCCTCCAAGGCCGCTTCCTGGAAGGGCTTCTCCAGGAAGGTGACGGCGCCCTTCTGCATGGCCTCGACGGCCAGGGGCACGTCGCCGTGGCCGGTCATGAAGATCACCGGCCGCTGGCAGCCGCGAGCCTTCAGGGCGTCGAGCAGCTCCAGCCCCGACATGTCGGGCATGCGTACGTCGAGCAGCAGGCAGGCGCCGGCCGGCGGCTCGCCGGCGTCGAGGAAGGCCCGGGCGCCGTCGAAGGTGGAGACGGCGTAGCCCAGGCTTTCCAGCCACCAGGCTGCGGACTGGCGGAACTCGCCGTGGTCGTCGACCAGGCAGACCGCGCCCAGGGGCGGCGGCGGAACGTCCAGTGTGGATGTCGAGGGGGTCGTCATGGCTCCTCCTGGCGCGCCGCGGGCAGCGCGATGTGGAATACGGTTCCCCCCTCGGGATCCGGGGCGTGCCAGAGCCGCCCGCGATGCAGTTCGACGATCGAGCGGCAGATGCCGAGCCCCACCCCCATGCCGCCGGGCTTGGTCGAGAAGAACGGCGAGAACATCTTGTCGGCGGCGGCCGCGTCGACGCCGGGACCGCTGTCGGCGACGGTCAGCTCGACCATGCGGTCGGAGCCTTCCATGGGTCCGGCGGCGATGGTCAGGCGGCGCGGGCCGGGCCGGCCGCGCATGGCGTCCAGGCCGTTGCGGGCCAGGTTGACCAGCACCTGCTGGATCATCACCGCGTCGCCCAGCACCGGCGGCAGGGCGTCGAAGCGGACGCGGGCGACGACCTTGTCGCGGGCGATCTCCCAGTCGAGCAGGTCCCGCGTGGCGCGGACCAGCTTGGGCAGATCCAGCGGCTCCACCTGGGGCTGGCGCTGCTCGACGAAGGAGCGCATCCGCTGGATGACGCCCGAAGCGTAGAGCGCCTGCTCGGCGGCGCGGTCGAGGGCCTCGACGCCCTCCTCCTTCGACAGCGCGCCGCGCGACAGCCGGGCCTTCAGCCCCCGGGCGATGTTGGCGATCGAGCCGATCGGCTGGTTCAGCTCGTGGGCGATCATGGTCGCCATCTCGCCCACCGACATGACGCGCGAGGTCAGCAGCAGGCGTTCGCGGTCGGCGAGGCGCCGGGCCTCGGCCTGCCGGCGCTCGGCGGCGCTGGAGAGGATCAGGTGGACGCGGCCGTCGCCGGCGACGGTGCGGGCCTCGAAGGCCTGGCCGTCGAGGTCGAGCGGATGCAGCCCGCCCTCCCCGCGCTGGGCGGCCTCGACCGCCGCCAGCAGGCCGCCGGCCGGGGCCTGGCCGGGGGCGAGCCCCGGCGTCAGCCGCGCGAAGGCGGCCGTGCGCCAAGCCAGGCGCGGGACAGCGGCGTCCTCGAAGGCGGCGACGGCGAGGTCGAGCGCCTCCAGGGCCTCAGCCTCGGCCGAGTGGGCCAGCAAGGTGGCGAGACCGGTCATGCGACCTTCCCCCTGTGTCGGGAGACCCCGACGGGCCTTCCTCCTAGGGAAAACCCGACTGGCGGCGGCGCGTTGATCTTCGTATCGAGAGACTGAAGGAGTTTGCCATGTCCGCCAGCCGCATCGACGCCCCGTCCGTTTCCGGCGTCTGGAGCCACGGCCTTTCGGGGATTTCCCCGGCCGGCGAGCCCTCGCGCGCCCAGGCCTTCGGCGACTTCTCCGGCTTCTCGCGCCAGGACGGCCGCATCAGCCTGTCGCGCGTCTCGCGCGATCTGGACGACGCGGCTCGCGCCGTGGCCGACCGCCTCACCGACGCCCGCGACAACGGCTTCGTCTGACGCTAGCGTCAGGGCGTGACCGCCGACCGCATCCTCAAATCCGAGCCCGACTGGTTCGGCGCCGCCCAGGCCCTGGTCGAGGGCCTGCAGGGCCAGCCGAGCCTGGACCGGCGCGTCGACGTGCTGGAGCGCGTCTGCACCGACCTGGGCGACGCGCTCTATCCCGGCTTCGCCAAGCTGCTGGCGGCCGTGGCCCATTTCGGCGAGCCGGACGTCAAGGCGCTGGTCGCCGACACCCTGGCCCAGGCCCTGCTGACCGCCCGCCTGCCCGCCGCGCGCGTGCCGGCCTGGGGCGCGGGCGGTTTCTCCAGTCTGGGCATGGGTGGGCCGCTGCTGAGCAACAGCCGCAAGGTCGGCCCGCTGGAGTTCCTGTGCGTCTGGCTGGTGCGCGACATCGCCGACGCGCCGCTGGACGCGGAGGCCTTCGAGACGGCGGCGACCTACCTGCTGGACCTCGTCTCGGCCTCGCCCAAGGCGGCCGGCCTCTACATCGACAAGCTGCGGGCCGACGCCGCCGACCCGACCGAGGGCCTGCACAACGCCCAGAGCCGCCGGCTGATCGAGATCCTGGCCGACCGCTGGGGCGCCGGCGATCCCCCGGCCGAGGTGGCCCGGGCCGTGGCTCGGGCTGCGGAGGCCGATCGGGGGCGGTTCGGGTTGCCGTTGAGGTAGGGAGGAACGACCCCCAGCCAAAATGATCCCGTCATTCCCGCCCTTGTGGCGGGAACCCCTGGTTCCGCTGACACGTGAGATGCTAGCGGCGTGCTCGGCACGCCGCCTCGGCTGCCCTAGCGGCTGACAGAGGGGTTCCCGCCACAAGGGCGGGAATGACGGGAGTTGAGGGGGGGCGCGTTGCGTCACCGCACCCTCCGGATCAACGCTTCCGGATCCAGGCCGTCGTCGGCCTCGACGAAGAGGTCGGCCAGGGCCAGGCCCCGCACCTCCAGCCGCTTGCGCAGGGCCTCCAGGGCCTTGGTCACCTCGGGCGTGGCGTCCGGCCGGGCGGCCAGGGTCAGGGAGACGGCGCCGTCGGGACCGCGCGCCAGGCCAAGGCCCGTCAGCAGCGAGTTCTTGTCGGCCAGACCAAGGGCCAGCGCCTTGCGGTCGCCGCCGGCCGCCAGCCAAGCCTGGTCCATGGCCGCGGCGAAGGCCTCGATCTCGGCGGCGCTGGCCGTGGCCGGCCCGGTCACCGGGATGTCGACCGCCTCGCCGCCTTGGCGGGTCAGGGCCGCGAGGGCGTCGACGCCGGCGGGTTCGGAGTTCGAGGCGATATCCTTGAACTCGCGGGCGGGTCCCAGCAGGGCGGAAAGATCCACACTCGCGCCCTCCTCCTTCTCGTCGCGCTTGGCCTCCTTCTGGCGCTCGGCGCGGGCGGGCTGGCGGGCGGCGGGTTCGCGACGTTCGGCGGCCTGTTGCAGGGCGGCCTGGAACTCGGCGCCGCGCCAGGGCGCGGCCTGGTCGGACGAGGACGACCGCTGGCTGGACGGGCTGGAACGCTCGGACGGGGCGCTGTCACGGATGGCGGTCATCGAATTCTCCTCAGGGCGCCGGCGTCCTCGATCTCAAGCTGCTCGCGGGCCTCGCGGTCGGCGGCGACCAGGGCGCGAGCGAGATCCAGGCGGCCGCTCATGGCGTCGAAGCGGCCCTGGGCGCGGGCGAGGTCGCGCAGGGCGACGGCGAGATCCTCGCGGGCCAGATCCAGGGCCACGGCCTCCTGGTCGCGCAGGCGCTGGTCGGCGTCGCGGGCCGTGGCGATCGCCTCGCGGCGGGCCAGGGCGGCCTCGATCAGGTGGGCCGCGCCCGACAGGCCGCCGGCGAACCAGTCGTCGAGCCGGGCCTTGGCCAGGTCGTGGGCGGCGATCACCCGGTCGCGGGTCTCCAGCGCCATGACGGCGTCGGCGACCTTGCGGCGGGCCTGCGCGGCCTCGCGCATGGCCCTCTCTACGCGGCGCTCGCGCAGCTTGACCACCGGGGTCAGGGCCTGGACCTGGACGCGGGCGGCGCTCATGCGGCCGTCTCCATCAGGGCGGCGAGGGCCTGGTCGAAGGCGACGGCCTCGTGCGCGCCCTGGCGCAGCAGGTTGGTGATGAAGGTGCGGCGGGCGATGGCCTCGTCGGCCAGCGGGTCGCCGCCGGGCTTGTACTCGCCGATCTGGAGCAGGAACTCGATCTCGGCGTACTTGGCCATCCAGCCGCGCACCTTCGAAGCTGCGGCCTGCTGCTCCGGCCCCGTGACGCGCGGGAAGACCCGGCTGAGGCTGGCGGCGACGTCGATGGCAGGATAATGGCCGGCCTGGCCGAGCTTGCGCGACAGATAGATGTGGCCGTCGAGGATCGAGCGGACTTCCTCGCCGACCGGATCGCCGCCCTCCTCGTCCTCGATCAGCACGGTGTAGAAGGCGGTGATCGCCCCGCCCTCGATCGCCCCCGCCCGTTCGAACAGGCGCGGCAGTTCGGCGAAGACCGACGGCGGAAAGCCCCGGCGCACGGCCGGCTCGCCGACCGACAGGCCGATCTCGCGCAGGGCGCGGGCGAAGCGGGTGACGCTGTCCATCTGCAACATGACCCTACGCCCCTCGGCCCGGAACCCTTCCGCAATGGCGGTGGCGACGTGCGCGGCGCGCACCCGCTCCATGGCCGGGCGGTCGGAGGTCGAGACGATGACCACCGAGCGGGCCAGGCCCTCCGGCCCCAGGCAGTCGTCGAGGAACTCGCGCACCTCCCGCCCGCGTTCGCCGATCAGGGCGATGACGTTGACGTCGCTGCGGGCGTGGCGGGCGAACATGCCCAGCAGGGTCGACTTGCCGCCGCCGGCCATGGCGAACAGGCCCACGCGCTGGCCCTCGCCCGTGGTCAGCAAGGCGTCGACGCTGCGCACGCCGGTGGCGAAGGGCTTGGCGATCGGCGGGCGGGCCAACGGGTTTGGCGCCTCGCCATAGACCGGGAACGGCCGCAGCAGGCCGGTGATGGGACCGAGGCCATCGAGCGGCTCGCCATGGGCGTCGAGCACTCGGCCGAGCAGGCCCTCGCCCACCCCGATCTCGCTGCGGCGCGGACCGGCCACCACCTCGGCGTCGACCGCCACGCCCTCCAGCCGCGCCAGGGGCGTCAGGATCGCAGCCCCGCCGTCGAGGCCGACCACCTGGGCCTTGACCACGTGGCCGCCGGCGCGGTCGACGATCTCGCACTCCTGGCCGATGCGGACGTCCAGTCCCGTGGCGCGGACGGTGGTGCCGAAGGCCTGGGCCACACGCCCTCGCCGCTCGACGGTGCGGGCGCCGCGCAGGACGTCGCGAAGGCGGGCGTCGGTATCGGCGTCCAGGCTCATGCGGCGGCCTCGCCGGCGGGGGCGGCGAACACGGCTTCGAGAGCCCGCAGCTGGGTTTCGAGGCCGGCGTGGGTACGGCCCGAGGGGGTGTCGAGCACGCAGTCGCCCGCCGGCAGGTCGACGTCGCCGACCACCTCGATGCGGGCGTCGATCGACCACAGGCGGCGGGTCACCGCTCCGGCCGCCTCGGGCGCGACGCGGACACGGATCGGCTCTTCGGGCAGCAGGTCGCGGGCGGCCTGCTCGGCCAGGGCGGCCAGCACCTCGTCGGGCGCGAGGCCGGCGGCGATGCGGCGGACGATGTCGAGGGCCAGGGCGCCGGCGCTGGTCCGCAGGCGGTCGCGTTCGACCTGGAGCGCAGCGTGGACGCTCGCCAGCACCTGGGCGGTCTCGCGGGCGGCGGCGGCGGTTCCCTCGGCATGGCCCTGGGCGAAGCCGTCGCGCAGGGCGGCCTCGCGGGTCGCCTGGCGCAGGGCGTCGAGGGTCGCGGTCAGCTCGGCCGCGTCGCGCACCGCGCCGACGTCCTCGCGGCGGATCACCGGCTGGTCGGTCAGCAGCGCGCCCGAGGGACCCGAGGAAAGCAGCAGATAGGTCATGCGGCGGCCTCCAGCGCGCCGGCCTCGAAGGCCATGAAAAGTCCCCGCGCGGCGTGGGCCGCGCTGCGTCCACGCTCGGGATCGAGCGCCAGGGGGACGACGTCGAAGAGATCGCGCAGGCGATCGGCGGCAGCGGGCCGGTCGGCGACCTCGGCCAGCAGGACGGCCGCGCCGAGCGCCGCGAAGGCCGTGTCGTCGGCCAGGGCCGCCTCGGCCTGGGGGATGGCGGGCACGAGGCCCGGGGGCGAGGCCAGGACCGCGTCCAGCGCCGCCTCGCCGATGCGCCGCGCCACACGGGCCAGCCGCCGGCCGTCGATCGAGCGTTGCAGCGCCGCCGTGCAGGCCGCCGCCGCCGCGAAGTCGGCCAGGCGGGCGCGACGCTCGGCCGGCCAGGCGGCCCAGTCGGGCGCGGCGGCGATGTCGGCGAAGGCCAGGACGGTTTCGGGTCGGCCGGCCAGCCGCCGGGCCAGGCGCGCCGCGCGCGGACCCACGCCGCCCGGCGCGCCGACGCTCGTCAGCAGCCTGGCCTGGGCGCCCAGCCGTTCGCGATCAGCCCGGGCGCTCATGCGGTGGGGCCCGTCGGCTCGGCCAGGGTCCGCAGCTTGCGGCGCGGCCTGAAACGGCTGGTGCGGCTGACGACATAGGCCCCCACCCCGCCGATCGCCGCCAGTATGGCGATGGCCGGCATAGTGAAGCTCTTGATCGGCGATACCGGGGCGGCGGCCATCACCGGCTTGGCGGGGAACATCACCACCGTCACCTTGTCGTAGGGCAGGCCCTCGATGGAGTTGGTGACCAGGGCCTTGATCGACCCCACCTGGCCGGAGAGGTCGACGTCTGGGTTGTGGCGGATGAACACCGAGGCCGAGGACGGCTTCTGCTGCTCGGCCAGCGGGTCGGCCTCGGGCACGGCGATGTGCACCCGGGCCTGAACCACCCCGTCGATCGACGAGATGGTCTGGCTGAGTTCCTGGCTCAGGCCGTACATCAGCCGGGCCCGCTGCTCCATCGGCGAGGAGACGAAGCCTTCCTTCTTGAACACCTCGCCCAGGCTCTCGAACTTGTCGCGCGGATAGCCCTGGTCGTGCAGCACGGCCACGGCCGAGGAGAACTGCTCGGCCCGAGTCTTCAGCGCCCAGACCTTGCCGTCCTTGCTGCTCTTCGAAGCCGAGACATTGGCGTTCTGGAGCACGGCGACCATCTCGTTGGCCTCGCGCTCGGAAAGCCCGCCATAGAGCTCCTTCTCCGCGCAGGCGGTGAGGCCCAGGGCCGTGGCGACCAGCAACGCCGACAGGATCTTGCGCATCGTCGCCTCCCTCAGGACTGCTGCCGGAAGAGCTGCTGCAGGCCGTCGGACGTGCGGTTGGCGATGTTCGAGGTCAGTTGGCAGTTGAACATGAACTCGTGGCACTGGACGGTCAGGCCGATCATCTCGCCCGGCGTGATCGCCGCGCCCTTGGCCTCGGCCGCCTTGGCGTGGGCGGCCAGGTTCGAGGCCTGGCCGTTGACGAACTCCAGCTGGTTGAAGATCCCCTTCATGGCCGGGGCCAGGGCTTCGGGACCGGACAGGCCGGACACGCCCGACGCGCCGGCCGTGTGCAGGGCGTTCTGGAACTGGACGGCGTCGGTCAGGCTGGCGCCGTAGCCGACCTGGGCGACCTGGGGCGATGCTTCCTGGGGGACGGCCAGGGCGGCCGCCGATATGGGGTCGAAGGACATGGGCGTCCTCTCCGCTGAAGAGGCCGCTTAGTTCTTGCGGGCCATGGTTTCGAGGGCGCGGCCGACGCTGTCGACCGAGGTGCTTTCCGAATTGGCCATGAAGTTCATGCGCAGGCTTTCGGCCGTCAGCATGGCCATGACCGAGGGCTTGTCGTCGCCGCCCGTGCCGACCTGGTCGGACAGCTCGGTGATGCGCACGGCCTGGGAGTCGAGCACCTGGCCCCAGGCGTGGGCCATGGCCTCGAACCAGCTGCCCGGGCGGTTCTTGGTGTTGGAGCCCTGGAGGCTGGAGGCCACGGACATGGTCGCGTAGTTCGAAATCGTGTCGGTCATCGTCGCTTCTCCTTGAATTCTATCGGGTTGCTTTGCTCGCTCTCAGAACATCAGGCGGGTGGTCTCGCCGCCCTTCTCGACCAGCACGGCCTGGCTCTCGACGCCGATGATGCGGTCGCCCGTGGGCAGCATCGAGCCGGCGAAGTAGCGGGCGCCGTCGGCGGTGGCGACGTAGCCGGCCTCGCCGCCGACCACCGCCACCACGCGCTTGCCGGGACCCTGGTCGAACACCTGGCCCAGGCGATCGCCGCCGCCGGCCCGCTCGACGTCGAGGGCGCGCAGGCCCTTGACGTCGTGCAGGGCGATCTTCTCGACCTTGTCCACGTCCTGGGCCGGGCCGGTGACCTGCACCTGCACGCGGGCCAGGCCGTTGGGGCGGGCGGTGGCGGCCAGGCCGTTGGCCTGGAAGACGTCCTCGACGTTCTGGGCCAGGCTTTCGCTGGTCACGACCTCGACCCTGGCCGGCAGATCGCGGTTGCTGACCAGACGGGTCAGGCGGGCCTTCTCGGCGTCGCGATTGAGCACGCCGGCGATGACCAGCTTGCCGTTCTCCTCGGGCCGCACGGCCAGGGCGCCGTAGCCCTCCTGGCGCAGCAGGGCGTGGAGCTTGGAGGGGCTGGCCTCCTGGCCGCCGAAGCGGGGCACGTTGGCGACGGCGTAGGTGACGCAGGCCAGGGCCGCGCCGAACACCAGCACCGGCACCAGATGCGGCGTGGCGACGACGACCCGCACGCCGCGATCCAGCGTGCGCCGCAGCAGGCTGCGGCCGTCCTCGAACAGTCCGCCCTCCTCCTCGGCCGGCGGGGCCTCGGCGGGCGCGGCGGCGTTCAGCAGGCGCTCGGCCTCGCGCCAGCGGGGGCTCTCCTCGACGCCCAGGGCCAGGGCGTTGTCGCCGACGATCAGCGGCACGTAGCAGGGCAGCACGGCGCGGGCCGGCGCCTCCAGACGATGGCCGAGCATCTCGACCTGGCCCGACAGCACCTCGATGTCGGCGGCCTCCTCGCCTGCAGTGAGCCGCACGCGAATGCCCTTGGCGCTGGCGTCGCGCAGGACGATGTCGGCGTCGAAGCCGTGGCCGAGTTCGGCGGCATCGCCCGGCGGCATGGGCAGCAGGGCGCCGGCGACGCGGCCGGACAGCACCTTGAGGACGAGGGTCGCGGCGCGGACCTTCGCCAGGTCTTCCGTGGTGTCTTCGGGCGGCAGGGCTTGATGGGTCATGGGCCTAGCTCGGATTGGGGATGGGTTTCATCGTGCCGTCAGGCTGCGCCGCCACGGGGGGCGGCGCCGGCGGCAGCGGCTGGGCGGGACCGCGCCGCGCGCCCTTGACGGGCTTGCGGTCGCTGGGCAGGGCCGGCGCGGCGGGCAGCGGAGCGTTCTCGAAGCCCGAGGCCGGCGCGTCGTAGCGCACGCCCGCCGGCGACGGCGATCGCGAGCCGATCGAGGCCAGGCGCGGGGTGATCAGGAACATCCGCTCGATGCGGCCGCTGCTGCGCTGCTGCACCTTGAAGAGGTTGCCCAGCACCGGGATCGAGCCCAGCACTGGGATCTTCGACGAGCCGGTGGTGTCGGACTGCACGGTCATGCCGCCCAGCAGCAGGCTCTGCCCCTCGACGATCAGGGCCTGGGTGTTGAGCGCCGCGCGGCGGACCACCGGGATGTTGTCGACGCTGGCGTTGGTCAGCGAGCCGTCCTCGATGGTCACCAGCATGCGGATGCGGGTCTGGCCGGCGTCGCGGGTGACGTGCGGGGTGACGCGCAGGGTGGTGCCGGCGGTGACGTTGAAGAGGTCGACGTCGCGCTCGCCGGCCAGACGGACGTAGAAGTCGCGGCTGTTCTCGAACACCGCCTCGACGTTCGACAGGGTGACGATCTGCGGCCGCGAGACGACGCGGGCGACGCCCTCGGTCTCCAGGGCGTTGAGGCGGGCGGCGAAATAGTCGCCGTTGCCGATGATCGTCGAGGCGATCAGGCCCTGGTAGGGCTTGGGCGAGGTGTTTCCCCGGGTGAGGTTGGTGTCCTCCAGGCCGGCCGGTGCATTGGGACCCCGGCCGAACTGGACGCCGCCGTTGCCGTCGTCGAAGCGCCAGTTGATCCCGAGATCCCGGGCCTTGGTGGTGTCGATGTCGATGATCGCCGCCTCGACCTCGAGCAGCTGCGGCTCGACATCGAGGGCGCGGACCAGCTCCTCGTAGGCCGACATGCGCTCGGCGACGTCGCGGACGATGATGGCGTTGAGCCGACTGTCGGCCTGCACACGCACGGGGTTGGGCGGGGCGTAGACGCCGGTCTGCTCGTTGGCGAGCGGCTGGCCCAGGGTCCCCTGCCCTTCATTGCCGTAGAACGAACCGCCCGCATTGGGCGTGCCCAAGGTCGCCAGCCCCTGGCCGCGCAGGCCCTGGACGGCGGCGGGGATGGCGCTTTCGCTGCGGGCGGCCGCGCCGGAGCGCTCGTTGGTCTCGGAGCTGACCAGCGAGCGGATGATCGAGGCCACGCCCGGGATGGTCACCTGCTTGGCGCCCACCGTCAGGTTCACGTCGTCGGCCCAGCCGTAGCGCAGGTAGAAGACCCGGTACTGCAGGGTCGGCGACGCGGCCTCGGCCTGGACGCCGCCCCGCGCCAGCTCGTCCACCTGCTGCAGGAAGCGCGGCGAACCGGTGGCCACCAGCATGTCGCCCGTGGCGCGCAGGGTGTTGCGGCCGTCCAGCAGACCCAGTTGCCGCGCGGCGCGGTCGACCCGGCGCGAGGCCGAGCCGGAGATCGGGAAGCTGCGGCTGGAAAGCTGGGCGGCGGTGTAAACATAGGCCGCGCCGCCGTCGTAATAGGTGACGAGGTCGAAGGCCTTGGAGACGTCGGCGTCGATCTTGGCGGCCGGGCCGCGGAACACGCCGTTGATCGTGCCGGCCACTTGCGAGGAGACGATCACCGGCACGCCGACCTGATTGTAGAAGTTCTGCAGGAACTGGGCGATCGGCTGCTCGCGGGCGGTCAGGTCGATGGTGCGGCCGCCCAGCGGGACCTCGCCGGCGCGAACCTGGGGCGCGGTGGCGGCCAGGGCGGCGGCGACCGCCGCGGCAACGCCCATCCGGGCGGCGCGGCGAACGCTGGGTCTATCCTTCTGAAGGGACATTCTGTCTCCGGGTTCAGGCGGCCGCCGAAGCGGGCGGCGGCGGTTCGGGATCGTTGGGCACGACGGTCAGCGGCTCGCGCGGGAAGGCCACGCGGCCGGCCACGTCGAGCTTCAGGGTCGGCAGGAGTTCGTGGAACGACAGGACGCCGAGGTCGAAGCGGCGGGCCTCGACCAGCTTGCGCACGTGCCGGCGCAGGTCGATGGCGGCCAGGACGACGGCCGCGCCGCTCTCGTCGACCTTGGCCAGGATCGCGTCGGTGACGCGGCGGGCCATGTCGGGGTCGAGAGCCAGCTGCTGGGCGCCGGCGCCGGTGCGGATGGCTTCGCGCAGGTGCTGCTCCAGCGGCGGCTCCAGCACCACGGCGCTGAGGGCGCCGTCGGGGGCGTAGCGGTGGCTGATCTGGCGGCGCAGGGCGACGCGGGCGAACTCGGTGAGGGCGAACGGGTCCTTCTCGCGCTGACCGGCGTCGGCCAGGGCCTCGAGGATGTCGCGCTGGTTGCGCAGCGGCACCTCTTCCTCGGCCAGGCGGCGCATAACCTCGGCGATGCGGGCCAGAGGCAGGGCGCGGGCGGCTTCCTTGACCACCTCGGGATAGTCGGCGCCGGCGCGGGTCAGCAGGTTACTGGCCTCCTGGATGCCCACGAACAGGCCGGCGTTCCGGCGCAGGGCCTGGCGCACGGCGTCCTGAAGCTCGGAGAGGTCCGCCGGATGAACCAGATCGCCCGCGCCGATCGGGGCCTCGAAAGCCAGCAGCCGCCAGCGGGGAGCGCCAGAACCCTCGCCGTAGTGGAACGAGGCGCGGGGCAGGGCCACGCCCAGGCGCAGCTCGAACTCCTCCAGCACCTCCTCCAGGCCACGGGTCAGGACAGCGCTCTCGTGGCGGCGGGCGTTGTCGCCGTCGAGCTCGAGCAGCAGCGGCACCACCGGCTGGGCTTCCTGGATCTTGGTGCGGGCGGCGGCGGGCGAGGCCTTGGCCTCGTCGGCGGCGGCGCGGGCCGGCGCGAGCTTGCGGGTCAGGCGCGCGCGCATGTCGACGTCGACCAGGGCGCCGGTGATCATGGCCGCGCCGCCCAGCAGCAGGAAGATCACCGCCGGGAAGCCGGGCACCAGGGCCATCAGCCAGCAGATGCCGCCAGCCACCAGGAACACCCGGGGCTTGGCCGAAAACTGCCGGCGCATGGCGTCGCCCAGGTGGGTCTCGCTGTCCTCGTCGGTGGTGCGGGTGACGATCAGGCCGGCGGCCATGGCCCCCAGCAGCGCCGGGATCTGGGTGACCATGCCGTCGCCGATGGTCAGGATCGAGTACTTGTGGATCGCCGAGCCGAAGTCGAGGCCCTGCTGCAGCATGCCGATAGCCAGGCCGCCCAAGAGGTTGATGACCACGATGATGATGCTGGCGATGGCGTCGCCTTTGACGAACTTCATCGCGCCATCGAGGCTGCCGTGGAGCTTGCTCTCCATCTCCAGCACGCGCCGGCGGCGCTTGGCCTCGTCCTTGTCGATCATACCCGAGCGCAGGTCGCTGTCGATCGACAGCTGCTTGCCCGGCATGGCGTCGAGGCTGAAGCGCGCGGCGACCTCGGCCACCCGCTCGGCGCCCTTGGCGATGACGATGAACTGCACGACGGTGATGATCAGGAACACCACCAGCCCGACCACCAGATTGCCGCCGGCGACCATGTTGCCGAAGGTGTCGATGATGTGCCCGGCATGGCCCTCGATCAGGATCATCCGGGTCGTGGCGATCGACAGGGCCAGCCGATAGAGCGTGGTGATCAGCAGCAGGCTCGGAAACACCGAGAACTCGACGATGGTCGAGATGTAGATCGCCACCAGCAGCAGCATGACGCCGAAGCAGATGTTGACCGCCACCAGGGCGTCGAGCGCCAGGGCCGGCATCGGCAGGATCATCAGGGCGACGATGGCCACGACGCCGGCCACCAGGAACAGGTCGCTGAACCGTGCGACGACTCCCTGGCGCGGCCGCCCCTGAAGGCGCTTGAGATAGGTTTCGACGCTCATGGGGCTGTCCTCAGAAGCCGCCGCGCGCCGAAACCAGGCCGCGATACCGGTCGAGCACGCTGGACACGTAGCCCTGCGTCTCGCGATAGGGCGGGATCTTGCGGCCGTACTTCATGACCGCGCCCTCGCCGGCGTTGTAGGCCGCCAGCACCAGCTCCAGGTCGTTGCCGAACTGGCCCTGCAGGGTCTTCAGATAGGCCGCGCCGGTGCGGATGTTGACCATCGGATCGCCCAGCTCGACGGCAGGGTCGCGCACCCCGAAGCGCTTGGCCGTGGCCGGCATGATCTGCATCAGCCCCCGGGCGCCCTTGGGCGAGATCGCCCCCGGATTGGCGCGGGACTCCACGTGCATCACGGCGCGCAGCAGGTCGGGATCGATGTCGAAGTCGCGGCCGGCGGCCGCCACCAGCGGGGCGTAGAGGGTGGATCCGGAGGCGCCCCGGACCAGCACGACCGGCGCCGGCGAGATGCGTCCCGCCGAGATCACGGCGCTGGCCAGTTGGGGTCCGTCATAGAGCCGAAGCTGTTCAGACACCCCTGTCGGTTGTGTTTCAGCGACGCAATCTATGCGCGCCAGGGAAAACTTTTCGTTGATCGGAAGGGCGCTGCTGAATTTCAAGCCGTCAGCGGTCACACATTCATATGCGAACACTGGACTTGAACAAAATAAGACTAAACACACGCTCGACGCCACTACGCGGAACTTGCGCATAAATCTGTCCCTCTATGCAGCGCCCCGCCTGTGCATACTACCCGTTCAAAAGCTAGCTTTCGTGTATCAATCCTGTCAACCACGGAATTAAAACAATTTTCATACTCAGTATACTGCCTTACAGGCATCATATTCTATGGCTCAGCTTAAGAACTACTATGGCTAAGCTCGCCTCTTTTTGGCCATTTTTGGCGCGCTTGTCGGCTTTGCCGGTCCTTCGGCGCCGGTTGGTTTGGTCACGATCGTCGACAGACACACGCTATGGCTGAAAAGAACGACGGCGGGGACAAGACAGAGAAACCGACACCCAAGCGCCTGACCGACGCCCGCAAGAAGGGCGACGTTCCCAAGAGCAAGGACCTGACCTCGACCATCGTGCTCGGCGCCTGGGTGCTGTTGGGGGCGATGACGGCGGGCTGGGCCTTCGACCGGCTGGGCGGCCTGTTCGACGAGGTGTTCGCGGTCATGGACCGCCCGTTCGCCGAGGCCTGGCCGATCGCGGCGGCCGCCAGCGGCAAGGTGTTCGTGGCCCTGACGGCCGTCACCTTCATCCCCGTGGCGATCCTGGGCATGCTGGCCGAGTTCGGACAGGTCGGGCCGGTCTTCACCTTCGAGAAGATGAGCCCGAAGATGTCGCACATGAACCCCGGCGAGGGGCTCAAGCGGATGTTCAGCGTCGACAACCTGTTCGAGGTGGCCAAGTCGCTGGCCAAGACCCTGCTGCTGGGCGTGTTCACCTGGATCGTCGTGGCGATGACGTTCGACAAACTGCTGGCCCTACCCGCCAGCGAGGCCGACGGGGCGCTGTCGGCCTATGGCGGCCTGACCTTCCAGCTGCTGGCGGGAACGGCGGTGCTGTTCGTCTTCGTGTCGCTGCTGGACCTGGCCTACCAGCGCTTTTCCTTCACCAAGAAGATGCGCATGAGCCGGCGCGACATCCGCCAGGAAGCCAAGGATTCCGAGGGCGACCCGCACGTGAAGGCCCACCGCCGGCAGCTGCACCAGGAGTGGGCGCAGCAGAACGCGGTGCAGGCCGCGCGCGACGCCTCGGTGCTGGTGGTCAACCCGACCCACATCGCCTGCGCCCTGGCCTACGACCCGGCCGAGCACGCCGTGCCGGTGCTGCTGGGCAAGGGCGAGGGGCTGATCGCCCAGGCCATGCGCGAGGCGGCCGAAACCGAGGGCGTGCCGATCATCCGCAACGTCGAGCTGGCCCGCGCCCTGCGCGACAAGGCCGCCGTCGACGACATCATCCCGCAGGACCTGTTCGCCGCCGTCGCCGAGGTGATCCTCTGGGCGCGCCGGCTCAAGGACGAGCAGGTCCAGGCGGACGCACAAGATTCGCCGGGCGACCAGCCGCCGCCCGGTCCCACCTTCCCGCCCCTACCCTAGCCTGGAGCCACAGCTTGAGCGCCGTACTCGACCTGCTGACCGTCGCCCTGGCCCTGGCCATCGTGCTGGGCCTGGCCTTCTTCTCGCTGAAGCTGCTCAAGCAGGTGCAGGCGGGGCCGGCGACCGACGACCAGATCCGCTACCTGCGCGCCCTGCCCGTGGGCCAGCGCGAGCGGCTGACCCTGGTAGCCTATCGCGACGAGGTGTTCCTGCTGGGGGTGACGGCCGGCCAGATCACGGTGCTGGATCGCCGCGCCCGCACGCCCGAGGAGATCGCCGCCGAGGCGCGGGCGAGCGACGAGGCCCGCACGCGCGCCGCACGCCCGGCGGCGGCGGTGCGCCAGCTGATAGGGAAAACCCTAGCTAGGGAACGACCCGACTACTGACCGCCGCGGCGAGGTGGTTGTCTCGATTTGCCGGGCGACGGAGCGACGCTCCCAAGGCCCTCCGAGCAGACGGAAATCGAAGGAGCATCACATGTCTTTCCTGGGTATCGGCGGCGGCGGCAACCTGTTCAGCAGCATCGCCAACATCGCGCTGCAAGGCGCCCTGGGCGTCGCCACCGGCGGGGCCTCCCTGCTGGTCACCACGGCTCTGAAGAGCGTGCTGACGGCGGTCGGCGACCAGGTCCTGCAGCAGCTGGGCCAACAGCTGGGCCTGCCGCAAGGCGCCATCGACCTGGCCCAGGCGGCCTTCCATAGCGCCGCCGGCGATCCGGGCGGCGCGGCCCAGAACGTCAGCGAGGCCGTCCAGGGCTTCAGCAACGCCGCGGGCTTCGACAACTTCCAGGCCGGCCAGGCCCAGCGCGACACCTTCGACGCGGTGGACTGGATCGTGAAGAACGCCCAGGAAGAGCTGCAGGCCGGTTCGGACGCCGAAGGCTCCAAGCGCGGCAAGGGCGCCAGCGCCCTGGCGGCGGCCGGCGGCGGCGAGAGCTTCCTGGTGAAGCTGGCCATCGCGCTCGGCACGGCGGTCGACAACAAGATGAACGACATGCTCGACATCGCCAAGGAGATCGACAACGCCAAGTCCAACAAGGACGAGTCGAAGGTCACCGAGATGAGCGCCAAGATGACCGCCTACGGTCAGGAGGCGAACATCATGAGCAACGCCCTCAACACCTCGCTGAAGACCATCGGCGAAGCCATCGCGGGTATCGCCCGGAAACAATAGTACGACCGAGCGTTGTGGAGCACGCGGGCGCCGTTCAACGGCGCCCGCGACTTCACGTTTCAGGGGTAAAAAAGGAAGCGCAGCATGCGAGTTCGCACTTTCGCCGCCATCGTCGCCGCAGCCGGCCTGGGCCTTCAGGGTCCCGCCTTCGCCCAGCTCGACATGGTCACCCCGCAGTTCAACACCCAGGTGTTCAAGAACGTCCTGCAGTCCAACGACCGGGCCTTCGGGCGCGGCGGCGGCAATCCGGGGCGCAACGGCGTCGCGGCCGGCGCCCGGCCGCTGTTCCCGCAGGCCGGCGCGGCGGCGACCGCCCGCCAGGCGACGCGCGGGACCACCCCGACCACCTATCGCGCCTCGCCGGCCGTCAGCGCGCGGGTGCAGAAGCAGTTCTCCGAATTCATGGCCAGACAGGCCGGCGCCGACGGCGGCCGCCAGGTGGCCGACGCCATGCGCCGCACCGACCCGGTGCGCAACTGGAGCCAGCTGGTGGCCTCCGACGGCCTGCGCCCCGGCGACAGCGCCGACGCCCTGGCCGCCTACTGGGTGCTGAACTGGGTGATGGCCAACCGCGGCGACAACAACCGCGCCCAGACCCTGGCGGTGCGCGAGCAGGTCCGGCCGATGATCGCCGCCAACCCGGCCTATTCCAACCTCAACGAGGGCCAGCGCCAGGAGTTCTCCGAGGTGCTGATGCTGAACTTCCTGATCCAGCAGGCCGCCTATGTCGACGCCATGAAGCGCGGCGATCAGCGCGCCCAGCAGCAGTTGGGCGACGCGGCCGTGGCCCGCTTCAAGAACGAGATGGGCGTCGATCTGCGCACCCTGACCCTGACCGACCGCGGCCTCGTGCAGCGGCGCTAGAGGAGCCTCCTTCGATGACCGTCGCCCCCGTCTCGACCAGTTCCTCCACCTCCGCCTCCTCGGGCGCCGGCCCCGACCGGCTGGACCGCGAGATCGACCGCTTCGAGGCGACCGGCGAGGTCTCGCAGGGCCTCGTGGAAGAAGCCCGGGCCGCCGGCGGCGAAGCCTTCGCCCAGCGCCTGGACCGCCTGCCGCCCGCCCGGCGCGGCGCGCTGCAAGGCGCCCTGGCCGACAAGGGTCTGCTGGGCCTGGTCGGCGACACCGCCGGCTCGCTGGTGGGCGGGACGGTGGATACGGCCGTAGGCGTGGTCGACGTCGCCGCCGACGGCGCGGTGGAGACCCGCTCCGAACGCCAGGTCGAGGACGCCCGCGAGAACGGCCAGGACCAGCGGATGAGCAGCATCCAGGCCCAGTCGCATTTCGACGCCGTGCTCTCGCCCGGCCGCCGCCTTAACACCCCGCCGGCCCCGCTGGACTGGGCCGCGGCCTTCCCGAGTCCCGTCGACCAGCCGGCCCTGCGGGCGGATCCGCGGTAGGACCCGGCCCCGGCGCTCTATTCATTCGTCATCCCGGAAAGCCCGAAGGGCTTATCCGGGACCCAGGGGCCAAGCGCAGTGAGGCGGCCCCTGGGTCCCGGCTCTACGGTCCGCTGCGCGGACCTTCGGCCGGGATGACGGCTGAAGTAATGCCAATCGAGGTGACCTAACCCGCCGCCCGCAGGCTCTCCGTCGCGCCTTCGACGATCCGCACGAACTGCTCGACGGCGTCGCTGCGCGCGGTCCCGGGCGCGGGCTCGCGCTGCAGGCCGGCGGCGAGCGAGCGGATCAGGGGCTCGACCAGGCCCGAGGGCGTCATGTGCGGCCGGTCGGCGGCCTGGGCGCGCAGTTCGCGGGCGAAGTCGGCCAGCACGCGTTCGATGCGGCCGGCGTCGACCGGCGAGGTCGCCGACAAACGGCCGGCCACCGACTGGCCGCTCTGGGCCGCCAGGGTCCGCAGGTCGCCGCCGACGCTGGCGGCGCCGGGCTGGCCATGCTCGGCCCAGACGAAGGCGGCGGCCTGGCCGCGATCGCCGCCGCGCAGGGGATCGACCACCGCCGCGCCGGCGATGGTGGCCATCGCCTCGAGCGCCAGCCGGGCCGCGCCGGCGCGGGCGGCCGTGGTGGAGGGGGTCGAAGAGGAGAGATCGACTCCCGAGGCGCGCTCTACGGGGCGGATCACGACGCGCCTCCCTCGACCTTGACCACCCGCAGGCCGGGCTTCAGCGCGCTCCAGCCCACCTCCGAACCGATCGCCTGCTGGCTGTTGCGGCCGTCGGCCAGTTCCTCGTTCTCGCCGTCGAACTGCACCACCGCCAGCCGCTTGCCGCCGCGCGCGATCGCGAACCGCGCCCAGGGATAGCCCTCCAGGATCATCAACCGCGCGTCGGGCAGCGCCGCCGACAGGTCGGCCACGCTCGCCCCCTGAGAAATGGCGCCCTGCGCGATCGCGCCCGACGCCGGGCGCACATAGCGGCCTGAGAGATCCGCGCCGGCGCCGCAGCCCTTGAAATCGGTGGTCACGGTCGCGGTCTCCCCGTTCAGCGCCACGCTCGCCGTGGCCGGCCGCGCAGCCAGGTCGGCGGCGGTGAGCGAGATGTTGGCCCCGTCGAAAGGCACGACCTGAGCGTCGATGCGGCCGTCCTTCAGCGTCCCCTCTGCCTCGAGCTGGCAGTCGGCCGCCGTGGACGCGCCGTCGGCGATCGCCCCGCCCGACAGGCTGATCCGCCAGACCTCGCCCTTGGGCGTCAGGGTCAGCCGACCGCGACGCTGGCCGCTCATCAGATACGCCCCAGCCGCCGACGCGTCGGATGCGTCAGCGGTGCCGGCGGCGGCCATGGGTAGGGGGGGGACGGCCGCCGCCGGTCGCTCACAACCGGCGAAGGCCAGCGCGAGGGCGATGAGGGTTGGGGGAGCAAGCTTCATCGTCGGGGTCATCCGGAACGGGCCTGGCGGATCAACGCCGGCCCGCCGCGGCGGTCTCATCGGCCCAGCATGGCCAGGGCGTCCCGGCGTTCGCTGGCGAAACGGTTGGCGACCGAGGCCTGGACGTCGGCCGAGGCGCTGGTGAAGTAGGCCAGCGCCCCGCTGGCGTCGCGCTTGCCGCGCTCGTCGTAGATGGCGTTGATCAGGGCGCGGTCATAGGTCTGGCCGTCGGCCGGGGTGAGCCCCTGCCCTTCCACCCGCGCCATGGCCTTGACCACCGCGCCGGTCTCCGGCCCGTGCTGCACCGAGGTGGACCAGACGACGTCGCGGATCGCCGCCGAGCGGGTCGACAGATCCACGCCCGTGTCGGTCTTCACCTTGTCTAGCTGCACCTGGTAGTGCGTACGCTGGATGTAGTCGTGCTGGGCGGCCTCGAACTTTTCGGGCTCGCGGGCGGCAATCGCCTTCCACGTGGCCGTGAAGCTGGCAGAACCGGGGCTGGCGCCGCCGAACTCGGCGGCCCACTGGCGGCCCTCGGCGGCGAGGAACTCCTGCGGCCGGCCGCGATTGCCGGCCAGCTGGTAGGTGCCGTAGGAGACGCCGCCCGGATCGCCCGCCCCGCTCGACACCGTGCCGGGACCGCGCCCGCCGGTCTCGTACTGCTCCGACAGGGCGCCGATGCGAGCGTCGCCGGAGACATCGGCCGGCGTCGTGGTCGTCGCGCCGCCGGGCGGTCCTTGGCGGTCGACGTTCACGAGCACGTAGTTGAAGCTCTTCTGGTCGCCCAAGCCGTTCCAGAACGACTGGAAGTCGCCGGGCTTGAGGGTCTGGCAGCCCGCCGAGCCGGTGTTGGTGTTGCCGCCGGCGTGGAACAGGAACGAGTTGTCAGTGCTGACGCCGGTTCCCTTGCCGTCCTTGGCGTCGATCAGGCCGTCGTGGTTGGTGTCGCGCTGGACGGCATGGCTTTCGGTCGGGCGAAGCACGTTCCCCAGGGTCGAGCTGGTGCTCTTCTGGAAGGTCACCGTGCCCTCGGCGATGCGGCCCAGTTCCTTGCGGCCGTCGCCGTTGAAGTCGGCGCCGTAGCGGCCGTCGTACTGGGCCGAGGGCTCGGTGTTGGCGGCGTATTCCTGGACCTTCCCCTGCTGCAGCACGACGACCCGGTCATCATAGGCGCCCTTGCCGCCGTTCGTGTTCAGGCTGGTCTCGGTGCGCAGGCCCAGGATCACCTGCTTGCCGGCGGCCAGATCGGCCTTGGCCTGGGCGTCTCCATAGGCGTTCACGTAACCGGCGTAGAGGTCGTACTTCTGGGCCTGGCTCAGCCCCTCGGTCGACGGCAGGACGCCGGTCGCCTGGCCGGTCGTGGTCGATGGCGTCGTCTCGGTCGTCTGCGGGATCGGACGCGCCGCCGTCCCTCCCCCCGGTATCTGCAAGGCCTGGCCGACATGGATCAGGTTGGGGTTGGCCAGATGGTTGGCCTGGGCGATCGCCTGCCATGAGACCCCGAACTGGGCGCCGATGCTGGAGAGGTTGTCGCCGGCCGCGACCTCGTAGCTCCGCGGCTCCGCGGCTGCGCCCTGCGGAAGGGTCACGGTCTGACCCGGTCGGATGACGTTGGGATTGGTGATCTGCGGATTGGCCCGGATCAGGGCGTCCAGCGAGACGCCGTGCTTGTCGGCGATCCCCGACAGGGTGTCGCCGGACTTGACGACATAGTCGTCGGACCGCCCGCCGCCCGCGCCGGACACGGATGACTGGGTGTTGAGGGACACGGCGGTCATCGGCAACTCCTGGTACGGACGCTTTCCTGCCGGGGACGCTAGCCCTCCCCCGTCCGCTGCATAACTAGGGACATCCCTAGCTAGGGACGCTCCCAGCTATCCGGACGCCCCTCCCCGCCGCCATCGTTGGCCACCAAGGCGCAACGGAGGCCCCGCATGTCCGCCCTGAACGCAGCCGAGTCCCTCGGAGCCTCCAGCCGCGCCGCGTCGAGCGCGGCCGGCGCCGCGAGCGAGGCCTCCAGCCTGGTCGCCGCCAGCCGCACCGGCGGCCAGCTGAACACCAGCGAGCTGGCCGGCCAGCTTTCCGAGATCGCCAAATCCGATCCCGCCAAGGCCCAGAGCCTGCGGGCGGAGATCGAGGCCGACCTGTCGCCGACCGACCAGAAGCGGCTGGCCGACGACCTGGACGCGGCCAGCGCCGCCCAGAAGCAGGAGCTGATGCTCGACCTGGGCCAGATGGCGCTGGACGTCGCGGGCCTGTTCGACCCGACCCCGATCTCGGACGGCGCCAACGGCGTCATCTCGCTGTTCCGGTGCGACTTCCTGGGCGCGGGCCTGTCGGCCGTCAGCATGATCCCGTACATCGGCGACGCGGCGAAACTGGGCAAGCTCGGCAAGTGGGCCGAGACGGTGAGCAAGGCCGCGGATCTCGCCAAGGTCGACAGCGCCTTCGCCGCGGCCGCCAGGCCGGCGCTGGAGAAGCTGAAGGGCGCCATCGACGCCCTGCCGCTGGACAAGCTGCCCGAAAGCGCCCGCAACACCCTGGAGACCGCCAGCCGCAAGCTGGACGAGGCGCTGAGCGCCCGCCCGCGCGTCGAGCTGGAGCAAGGCGCCAAGGGCGGCTGGAACGCCAAGCTGAACGGCGAACTGGCGCCCAACACAGATTACGTGGTCAGCGGCCGCTACACCTATCACACCGACGCCAAGGGCCGGGTCGAGCAGGTGACGGGCACGCTCGACCTCAAGCACGCCGACCGCAACGGCTACCAGCAGACCAAGGCGGGCCAGGAAGGCGGGATCAAGGACGGGGTCGAGAGCGACGAGGGCGGCCACCTGATCGCGGCGATCTTCAACGGCCCCGGCGAGCAGATCAACTACCACGCCATGGACGGCACGCTGAACAAGAGCGGCTGGAAGACCATGGAGAACGAGTGGGCCGCCGCCCTGAAGGACAGCAAGAGCGTCGACGTCGACATCAAGGCGGTGTTCGACGGCGCCTCCAAGCGACCCGAGGCGTTCAGGGTGGAGTACGTCATCGACGGCAAGCCCTCGACCCGAACCTTCTTCAACGACTAATCTGAGCCGCGGAGGATTCCATGGCCGACATCGACACCCCCGAAGGCATCTACCGCCATGTCGGCCAGGCCCTGGCCGGCAGCGTGGCCGAGCCCTGGTCGGAGATCCGCCTGCATGTCGACGTGATCGACGGCTCGGTGGGCCTGACCGGCGACTACACCAAGGCCGCCGGCGAGGTGGCCGACCTCGACGTGCGCAAGCTCGACTATTCGGTGTCGAAGGCCCTGCGCAACCTGCACCGCCTCACCGCCTCCAGCGCCCACGAGCCGTGGTCGAAGGCGGTGTTCTCGCTGAAGTCGGACGGAGCCTTCGACCTGAAGTACGACTACGCGGCGGCTTAAATCTAAAAATACTCCCGTCATTCCCGCCCTTGTGGCGGGAACCCCTGGTTCCGCTCGCATGTGAGGCGCAAGCGGATCGCCAGCGATCCGCCTCTACTGCCCCTGCGGCTGACAGAGGGGTTCCCGCCACAAGGGCGGGAATCACGGGAGAAAGAAAGACGTCGCTATGTCTTCCGCGCCGGCGCCAGCAGCACGCCCGCCGCGACGACCAGCATCGCCGCCGACACGATCGCCGAGGCCTTCAAGCCGCTCACGATCCCCGCCCCGGCCAGCGCGCCGAAGATCGCCACCCCGGCCGCGCCGCCGACCTGTCGGCAGGCGTTGAGCACGCCCGAGGCCGCGCCGGCGTCGTGGCGGTCGACGCCGGCCAGCAGGCCGCTGGTCAGGGCGGGGATCGCCAGGCCCATGCCGCCGGGGATCAAGGCGAAACCGGGCAGCATTTCCAAGAGGCCGCTGTCCTGCCCCAGCCGCGCGGTCAGGGCGTAGCCGCAGGCGGCGACCAGCACCCCGACGCTGGTGACGGCCTTGGCCCCGAAGCGTCCGACCAGGGATCCGCTCGCTAGGTTGGAGACGATAAAGGTCGCCGTCAGCGGCAGGAAGGCCAGGCCCGCCTTGCCCGGTGTCCAGTGCAGCGCCCGCAGCATGTAGAGGCCCAGCACGAAGATCAGGCCGTAATAGGTGAAGTTCAGGGCCGAGCCGACGACCACCGCGCTCCAGGCGGGACGACGGCGGAAGACCGACAACGGCATGGCCGGATGGGCCGCCCGCCGCTCGAACAGCACGAAGGCCAGCGCCAGGATCAGGCCGGCGACCAGGGCCGCCAGCGGCGCGCCGCCCCAGCCACGGTGTCCGCCTTCGATCAGCCCGCCGATCAGCAGGGTGACGGCCGCCGCGGCCAGGGCCTGGCCGACCAGGTCGAACGGGACCTTGGGCTTGGGCGGGCTCGGCGGAGCGACCAGCAGGGTCAGGACCACGCCGGCCGCGCAGAGCGGCAGGTTGACGAAGAACACCCAGCGCCAGCCGAGCGTCTCGACCAGCAGTCCGCCCAGCACCGGCCCGGCGGCGATCGAGACGCCGCCGGCCGCCGTCCACCAGCCGACCGCGGCCGCGCGCCGGCGGTCGTCGCCATGGGCGGCGTGGGCGATCAGGGCCAGGGACGGCGGGATCAGCAGCGCGCCGGCCGCGCCTTGCGCCACGCGGGCCAGGATCAGGGCCAGTGGGCTCGTCGCGAACCCGCAGGCGGCGGAAGCCACGCCGAACAACATCAGCCCGGCCAGGAAGGCGCGCCGAGGTCCGATCCGGTCGCCGATCGCGCCGGCCGACAGCAGCATGGCCGCCAGAGCCAGCACATAGGCGTCGACCACCCATTGCAGCTGGGCCGTCGGCGCGTCGAAGGCGTCGCCGATCGCGTCGAGGGCGAAATTGACGATGGTGACGTCCAGCTGGGTGACCAGGAAACCGAAGCTGGCGGCGGCCGTGATCCACGGCAGGCGGGAGGTCTGTGCGCTCATGGCCCCGGTGATGCGCCGATCCGACGATGGAATGCTACACGCGCCGATGAACCATCGCGCCGACGATGGGTCTAGAGTGGACGCATGGACGCCAATATCGCCACCCCCGCCGCCCTGATCGGCGACCCGGTCCGCGCCGCCATGCTGCAGGCCTTGCAGGACGGCCGCGCCCAACCCGCCGGCGCCCTGGCCTGGGCCGCCGGGGTCAGCGCCCAGGCGGCCAGCAACCACCTGTCCAAGCTGGTCGAGGGCGGGCTGCTGGCGGTCGAACGCGAGGGCCGTCATCGCTACTACCGCCTGGCCTCGGCCGAGGTGGCCCACGCCATCGAGGCGTTGTCGGCGATCGCCACGCCGGTGCGGTCGCTGGAAGTCCCGCGCTCGCCCAAGGCCCGCGCCCTGCGCGAGGCCCGCTGCTGCTACGGCCACCTGGCCGGACGGCTGGGGGTCAGGCTGCTGTCGACGATGACGGATCGCGGCTGGCTGGCCCTGGAGGCCAAGGGCCGAGCCGTACGTCTGACACCCGAAGGCGCGCGGGAACTGAAGGCGCGGCTGGGCGTCAGCCTCGACGACGAGGGCCGCGTGGCGGCGTGAATTTCTCTTATTCTCCCGTCATTCCCGCCCTTGTGGCGGGAACCCCTGGTTCCGGTCGCAGGTGAAGTGCAAGCGGCGTGCTGAGCACGCCGCCCCATCCGCCCTTGCGGCTGACAGAGGGGTTCCCGCCACAAGGGCGGGAATGACGGGATCTATTGTCGATCGTGGATTTGACTGTGGAAGGTCCCTGACCTCCCGCCACACTAGGGAATTCCCCAGCTAGTCCAGCCCCCGACCCGCGCGCAGCATCCGCCTCGACGCTCGCATCGAGGGACAGGGTCATGCGTATCGACGGCGGATCGGGGATCACGGCGGTCAGCGACCGGAGCACGGTCGGGCCGAAGGCCGAGGTCGCGATCGACGCCCAGGTGGCGGCCGAGTGGAACGCCCCCGCCTCGCGGCCGGCCGTGTCGGTCACGGCCCAGGCGGATGCGAAGGTCTCGGCCGTCGCGGCCGGCGGCGGCAAGGCGGCCGAGCTGGCGCAGGCGCGTGTGCACATGGCCCTGGCCGCCGACGTCTACAACGACACCCCCAACCCGCCGGCCGGCTGGAGCGTGGCCGGCGACGAGGACCTGGCGCGGCTGGGGCTGGATCCCACCGACCTGCAGGAGTCAGGCTCCGACTTCCGCGCCCGGGTCTATGTCGATACGGCGGGCGACTATGTGGTGGCCTTCCGCGGCACCCAGAGCGCGGCCGACTGGAAGGCCAACCTGCAACAGGGCCTGGGGCTGGACTCCGGCCACTACGACAAGGCCCTGCTGATCGGCGAGCGGCTGCGGACGGCGGGCGAGGACGTCACCCTGACCGGCCACTCGCTGGGCGGAGGCCTGGCCTCGGCGGCGGCCGTGGCCTCGGGCCTGCCGGCCGACACCTTCAACGCCGCGGGCCTGCACGAGGAGACGCTGGAGGCCGCCCAGGCCGGCGGCGCGTCCGCGCCCCAGGTCGACGCCTACTATATCGACGGCGATCCGCTGAGCCGGGTGCAGGACGGCGGCGACCGCTGGCTGGGCGCGGGCCTTGGCGGCCTCGTGGGCGGGATCCCCGGCGCGATCATCGGCGGCCTGTTCCTCGACGCCCCGCCGGCCTATGGCGAGCGCCACGCCCTGACGCCGGTCGGACCCGAGGGCCATTCGGCCGACGACGCCTCGCTGCTGGACCTGCACGGCCAGGCCTGGCTGACTTCCAGCCTTGACTCGGCCTATCGCGCGGCGGCCAACTGAGGTCCGTGACCCGCTCGGCCCGGATCGCCGCCCTGGCGGCCTCGATGGTGATGATGACGGACGCTGCTCATGCCTTTGGTGGGGGGGCCTCATGCTTCGTCGGCGGCACCGCCCTGCCCGACGCTCGCGCGGCCCTGGCCGCGGCCGACCACGGCCAGGCCGGTCGCGACCTGATGGCGGCGGTGCTGACTGGCGATGTCGAGGAGGCGAGCCGCCGCCTGCGCGCCGATCCGCCCCTGAAGACCACGCGCGGCGGTCCCAACGGCGATCTTCTGAGCCTGGCGATCGCCCGCTGCGACAAGCCGATGGTCACGGCGTTGCTGGACCTGGGCGTCTCGCCCGACGGCGACGCCGACGCCATCCCCCTGAGCCTCGCCCTGCGCGCCAAGGATCCCGTCTTCGCCACCCAGCTGCTGGCCGCCGGCGCCGGCCCGCAGCGGCGCGAGACCTACTGGCCGCTGAAGGCCGCCATCGGCCTCAACTCCCTCGGCGCCGTGCGCCTGCTGCTCCAGCACGGCGCGCGGGTGAACGACCATGACCCCACCGGCGCGACGCCGCTGCGCATCGCGATCGAGCAGCAGAACTTCCGCATCGCCCAGCTGCTGCTCGACGAGGGCGCCGATCCCTGGGCGGTCGGCAGCAACGGCGAGACGGTCGCGACCGTGCTGGCCGGCCCCATGCGCCCCGGCGAGCCCGAGGAGCAGGCCGCCCGTCCGCGCGTGATCGAGACCCTGAAGAAGGCCGGCTGGCGCCTGCCCGGCGCGCCCGACGCCCGCCAGACGCGACGGCTGGTCCTCACCGGCGCCTGGCCCCCGCCCGAAGCCCGCGCCGCCGGCTGGAAATCCTCGCCGCCCGAAGCGGTCGTCGCGCGCATGCGCCGGTTCTGGACCGAGGACGGCGACAAGCGGCCGAACTAGGCGCGCAGCATGTCCTCGCCGCCTTGCCCGGCATATCAGGCCGTCGGCCAGGCGGAGCGGGCCGCCAGGTCGGCCGCCGCCGTCCCAGGGGCCTGCACTCCCCCCAACCGGGGCTTGTCACGGGCCGCGTTTAGAGGAGCAAGTAGCACCAGCTCCGAACGCCGGAGTCCGGGGAGCGGCGGAACCGACTGTGCGATCGATCAAGGCCGTCATCATCATGGCGATGCTGCTCTGCCCGGCGGCGTCGACGGCGGCGGAACAGATGCGCCGCATCGCCCACTACACGCACCAGAGATGGACCGAGGAAGGCGAGGCCCCCGCTCCGGTGCTGGCCATGACGCAGGGATCCGACGGCTATCTCTGGCTGGCGACGGGCGTGGGCCTGTTTCGATTCGACGGCGTCGTGTTCGAGCGGATCGGCGCCGAAACCGCCCCGGAGCGCCATGACCTGCCGAGCGCGCTGCTGGCGACCCGCGACGGAAATATCTGGACCAACTTCGCCGGATCGCGCCGCTTCGCCGTCTATCGGGACGGCGCGCTGAAGGTCTCGCCCATGCCGGCCGCGCCCGACCGGGTGGTGGCCATGGCCGAGGGCGCAGACGGAGCGATCTGGGCGCTCACCGCCAAGTTCAACGCCGAACTGCTGCGGCTGCGCGACGGCCGCTGGCGCGCGTTCAACGCCGCCGACGGCCTGCCGCGCGACGACGCCCTGAGCCTGCTGGTCGCGGCCGACGGCGGGGTCTGGGTCTCGCTGAGCAACGCCGTCGCCCGCCTGCCTCCTGGCGGCCAGCGCTTCGAAATCGTGCGCCGGACGCCGCGCGCCAACGGCATGCTGTCGCAGGATCCGCAGGGACGCGTCTGGCTGTCGGAAAAGCGGGGAAGCTATCCCCTGACCGGTCCCGGCGGACGCGGCCCGCCGCGCCCCGGCGCGCCCTACCCCACCGACGACGCCCAGATCCGCGGCGCGCCGCTGTTCGACCACTCGGGAAACCTCTGGATCGCGACGCGCTACGGCGGGCTGCAGCGCGTCGCGGGCGCCGCCGCGCCGGCCAGAACCCGCCCTGTCGTCGAGGTCCTGCGCGGGCGCGATGGACTGTCGTCCGACCTGACCAGCCAGGTTCTGGAGGACCGGGAAGGCAACATCTGGGTCGGCTCGGAAAAGGGCCTGGACAAGCTGCGCCCCGCGACGCTGCGGTCCGAGCCGTCGCTGACCCATCCGGCGGCCTTCGGCGACAAGCTGCTGGCGGCCTCGGACGGCGGCGTCTTCATCGGCCAGGCCGACACGATCTATCGCGTCGCGCCAGGGGGCGATCCCAAGCCCGTGCTGCGCGGCCTGCGCGAACCCCAGAGCCTCTGCGAAGCGCCGGACGGGGCGGTGTGGATCGCCTTCGCCACCCGCGTCGTCGTCTGGAAGGACGGCCGCACGCTCCGGACCTTCGACCGCCCAGACACCGACAGCACGCTCTACGACTGCGCGTTCGACGCCTCGGGCGACTTCTGGCTCTCCGCGGCCGCCGGAGGACTGCTGCGCTATCGCCATGGGCGGTGGAAAACGATGTTCGAGCCGCCCGGCGGCGACGACTTTCGCCCCACGACCATGGTGCGCGACGCCGACGGGCGCCTGGTGGTGCAGTGGGGCCTGAAGCGGCTGGCCTGGCTGGACGGCCCCACGCCCCGGTTCGCGCCGCTCGAGCCCGGCCGCGACGGTACGGCCCTGACCCTCTATCCGACCGCCAACGGCGATGTCCTGGCGGCCGGCGCCTTCGGGCTGTCGCGCTTCCGCGAGGGGCGGACCGACACCATCCAGGCCGATCGCGGCGCCCTGCGCGGCCGCATCAGCGGCGTCGTCCAGACGCCCGAAGGCGACACCTGGCTGGCCTATCCCCGGGCCCTGGTGCGGATCGCGCCCCAGGACCTGGAGCGCGCCTTCGCCGACCACGCCTTCTCGCCGGCGACGCTTTCCCTCGGCTTCGGAGACGGGCTGACCAGTCGCCCGCACTCGCACAGCCAGCGCTCACTGGTGCAGGGCGGCGACGGGCGGCTGTGGGTGGCGACGGAGACCGGCGTGCTCTGGATGGATCCGCGGCGCATCGCCCGCGGCGGCCTGCCGCCGGGCGTGGCGATCAAGTCGGTGACGGCCGACGGCCGCCTCCATCGCGACCCCAAGACCCTGGCCCTCAAGGAAGGAACCTCCAGCATCGAGATCGACTATGCGGTGCTCAGCTTCGCCGACCCGCGCCAGGCGAGCGTGCGCTACAAGCTCGAAGGCTTCGACGACGACTGGATCGATCCGGGTTCGCGGCGGCAGGCCTTCTACACAAACCTCAAGCCCGGCAAGTACCGCTTCCATGTGATCGCGGCCAGCAGCGAGGGGGTGTGGAACCGGACCGGGGCGGCGATCGCCTTCGAAATCCCGCCGACCTTCCTGCAGTCGCGCTGGTTCCTGGCCGCCTGCGTCGCCCTGATGCTGGCGCTGCTCTGGCTGCTCTACCGGCTGCGGATGGCGCAGGTCGAGCAGCGCATCCATGTCGGCCACGAAGCGCGGCTGAGCGAACGCGAGCGGATCGCCCGCGAGCTGCACGACACCCTGCTGCAGAGCGTCCAGGGCCTGGTGCTGCGCTTCCAGTCGGTGGCCAACAAGATGCCGGCCGGCGACCAGTCGCGGGATCTGCTGGAATCGGCGCTGAAGCGGGCGGACGACGTGATCATCGACGGCCGCAACCGGGTGCGCGACCTGCGGGCGGCCGAGAGCCCCGGCGACCTTGCGGCGATCCTGGAGGAGCGGGCCGGCGCGACCGGGTTCGACCCTGCCGTCGCCGTCCAAGTCGTCGTCCAGGGAGCGGCGCGTCCGGTGCATCCGCTGGTCGCCGCCGAGATCGGACGGATCGCCGGCGAGGCGCTGTTCAACATCGCCCGCCACGCCAAGGCCCGGTCGGTCGAGATCACGATCGACTTCACGGGCCATCAGCTCAGCGTGCGCTTCCGCGACGACGGCGTGGGCATCCCCGCCGAGATCGTGGCCAAGGGGCACAAGCCGGGCCACTTCGGCCTGATGGGCATGCGCGAGCGCGCCCAGCGGATCGGCGGCGCGCTGTCGATCGAGAACCGGCCGGCGGCCGGCGCCGACATCACCGTGAGACTACCCGCCCGACTGGCCTACGTCGCCGAGACGCCGGCTAGGTCGTGGCTGCTCAATATCCTTCGTCGTTTCAGGAGAGCCCAGGTTGGCTGAGTCGAGTTCGCGTCCCATCCGCATCCTCGTGGTCGATGACCATCCGATCCTCCGCGAGGGCGTCGCCGCGATCCTGGAGGACCGGACCGACATGGTGCTCGTCGGCGAGGCCCGCGACGGGGTCGAGGCGATCGTGCAGTACCGCGACCTGCAGCCCGACGTGACCCTGATGGACCTGCAGATGCCGGGCATGGGCGGCGTCGAGGCGATCAAGGCGATCCGCGACGAACATCCCAACGCCCGCATCGTGGTGCTGACCACCTATGACGGCGACGTACAGGCCGTGCGCGCCCTGAAGGCCGGGGCCATGGGCTATCTCCTGAAGAGCAGCCTGCGCACCGAGATGCTGGACGCGATCCACAGCGTGAAGCAGGGCCGCCGCTACCTGCATCGCAACATCGCCGACGAGATCGCCATCCACGTGCTCGACGACGGCCTCAGCGAGCGCGAGGTCATGGTTCTGCAGTTGGTCGCCATCGGCAAGGCCAACAAGCAGATCGCCCGGGAACTGGGGATCTCCGAGGAAACCGTGAAGGGCTACCTGAAGACCATCTTCACCAAGCTCAACGTCGCCGACCGCACCCACGCGGTCACCGTCGCCGCGCGGCGCGGCATCATCGAACTCTAGGCGGAGCGCGCTCGCCGGCCGAGCCAGGCGGCCAGGTTCAGGGCATAGCGATGGGTGTCGGCCAGGGCCTGGGGCTGGCGGGCCATGCCCTCGCCGGGCGCTTCGGAGACGAAGGTCGGCGCGCCGGCCGACAGGTGCCAGTTGTAGTCGGCGAAGTGGTGGAACGTGCTCTGGGCGATGGCCCGCCCGGCCTGCGGGCCGCGCTCGAAGGCCACGGCGAGGTTGAAGCCCCGGCCCGTGGCCCCGCTGCGGCCGGTGGCGATCACCCGGGCGTCGGCGCCTTCGGGCGCGATCACCGCGCCCTCGTGCGGATGGGCCGGCAGGTAGCGCAGGGCGCCGGTGGGCGAGGCCGGGTCGCGCAGCACCGGATGGATCGGGTCGACCGGCGAGATCTCCTGGTAGTCGCCATTGGCGCCGGACCGGTAGTTGGGCCAGGAGATGGCCTGGGTCTCCTCGTCGTCGCGGATGTGACGTCCGGCGTCCGGCTCGGGATTGCGGCTGTGAAAGCGATGCGCGGCCCCGACCCCGCCCAGGGTGCAGACCGATGAACCGAGGTCCATGTGGTCCCGGGCGATCATCAGGCCGCCGCCGATCTCGCGAAACCGCGAAATGCTGACGCAGTCCTCATCGGCCAGGCCGTCGCCGACATCGACGGCGAACAGCCACAGCTGGTCGAAGTCGCCATGCTCCAGGCGCGACAGCACCGGATCGGGCGCGCCCATCGGCGCGCGGTCCCGCGCCTGGACGGCGTAGAGCGGCCGGCCCTCTTCGTCGGCGGCGCCGGCCAGCAGATCGCGCAGCGCGCTGAACCGGGCGATCGACCAGTCGTCCTCGGTAGTGGGGATCGTGGTCTGCAAGAGAATCCGGATCGGGTCGGCGCTGCTCATCGAAGCCTCCAAGGCTGTCCGCGTCACATGTGCGGACCAGCGCCCATTCTGCCGCGCCGGCCCTTTCGCCGATTGATCCGGAAGCGCGGATCGGCCGGCGTCATCGTACAAGACCGCCCGCCGCCCACGTCGGCGACGGGCGGGCGAACCTCAGCGCGTCGAGGCGGCTTCCTCGATCAGGGCGGCGACCTTGTCGGGGTGCGAGACCATCAGGGCGTGCGAGCCGCCCTCGACGGCGACGGTCTTCCGGGCCTTGGCGCGCTCGGCCATGAAGCGCTCGGTCTGGGCCGGGATGTTGCGGTCGGCCGTGCCGTAGACCACGTAGGACGGCAGCTGCTTCCAGGTCGCGGCGGTGGCCGGCTCGGCCAGGGCCGCCCTGGTCACCGGGCGCTGGGTCGCGGCCATCAGGGCGGCGACCGCCGGGCTGACGTCAGCGGCGAACTGGGCGTGGAACTTGACCGGCTGAATGTAGAAATCCTCGCCGCCGTCGGGCAGGCCGACCGAGGTCAGGGCCTCGCCCAGGGTGCTGCCCGGGAACTTGCCCGACAGGGTGAGGGCCGACTCCCCGACCTCGGGCAGGAAGCCGGCGACATAGACCAGGGCCGAGACGTTGGCCTTGCCGGCGGCGGCCTCGGTGATGACCCCGCCGCCGTAGGAGTGGCCGACCAGGACGACCGGGCCGGGAATGGAGTCGACCAGGGCCGACAGCGAGGCCGCGTCGGCGCTCAGGCTCCGAAGCGGATTGGCGGCCGCGACGACGGTGTAGCCGTCCCGCGAGAGCCTGCTCACCACGCCGTTCCAGCCGGAGGCGTCGGCGAAGGCGCCATGGACCAGCACGATGGTGGGCTTCTTGGTGGCGGCGTCCGCGGCCTGGGCCGAGACGGCCGCCGACAGGGCCAGGGCGGTGGCGAGCGACAGGGCTCGGAAGGACTTGAGCATCGGTATCTCCGTGACGGGCGGGACGGCCCTCGGAAGGCAGGATGCGCGCCGGGCCAGGGGCCGGCCTATCTCGCGGATGGACCAGCCCCTCCCCTGCCAAGGTCTAGGATCGCCGCTCAGAGCAGAGTCATGCCGCCGTCGACCTTGAGGTTCACGCCGGTGACGAAGCTGCTGGCCTCGGAGGCCAGGAACAGCGCGGCCTGGGCCGTCTCTTCCGGCCGGGCCATGCGCCCCAGCGGGATGCGGGCGGCCATGCCGGCCTCGAACGAGGGGCGTTGGTCGAGCGGCACGCCCAGCTTCTCGAGGATGGCGGTGTCGGTGGGTCCGGGGCTGAGCAGGTTCACGCGGATCCGGCGCGCCTTAAACTCCAGGGCCCAGACCCGCGCGAAGGCGCCGAGGGCGGCCTTGGAGCCGGCATAGGCCGCGTGACCGTCCAGCGCCTTCTCGGCGGCGATCGACCCGGTCAGGATGATCGCCCCGCCGTCGCGCAGCAGCGGCTCGACCTTCTGGACGCCGAAGAACACCCCCCGGGTGTTGACGGCGAACTGGGCGTCGTACTCGTCCTGCGACACCTGGGGCGACGGCGTGATCGTGTTGATCCCGGCATTGGCCATGTAGATGTCGAGCCCGCCGAAGCGCTCGCGCACGGCGTCGGCCACGGCGGCGTGGTGGGAAAGGTCGGCGACGTCGCCCACGACGCCGAAGGCCTTGGGGCCGATCTCGGCGACGGCGGCCTTGACCGCCTCGGGCCGACGGCCGGTGACGATCACGCTGGCGCCGTGCTCGGCGAACAGCCGGGCCGAGGCCAGGCCGATGCCGCTGGCGCCGCCGGTGACCACCGCGACCTTGTCCTTGAGGGTGTGCATTTCACTTCGCTCCATGGCGTGTGTTTCGTTCGGCCTCCTAGATAGCCTTGAAGAAAATTCGTATAAGCCCGGCCGAAAGCATATCTTCTGTTCCACGATGGATAAGATGGACAACGCGCTCGACAACGCCGCCGGGCTTTCGGCCTTCATCGACACGGTGGAGACCGGCTCGTTCAGCGCCGCCGCCCGCAAGGCCGGCGCGACGCCCTCGGCGGTGTCCAAGAGCGTGGCGCGGCTGGAGGCGCGCCTGGGCGTGTTGCTGTTCGTGCGCTCGACCCGCACCCTGACCCTGACGCCCGAGGGCGCGGCCTATTTCGAGCGGGTCATGCCGCTGCTGCGCGCCCTGGGCGAGGCCCAGGACTTGGTCCAGACCGCCGCCGCGGCCACGGGCCGGCTGCGCGTGTCGCTGCCCACGGACTTCGGCCGCCTGCTGCTGGATCCCCTGACCCGGGTGTTCATGGCCCGCCATCCGGGCGTGAAGCTGGAGCTCGACATGAGCGACCGCCACGTCGACCTGATCCGCGAGGGCTACGACCTGGCCCTGCGCGCCGGCCAGGTCGAGGAAAGCGACCTCGTCGTCCGCGCCCTGGGCGCCGCCCCGCTGGCGCTGGTCGCCTCGCCCGAGCACCTCGACCGCCATGGACGCCCGCAAACCCTGGCCGAGCTGACGGCCGCGCGCCACATCGGCTACCGCCTGGGCGGCCGCCCCTTCCCCATCCGCTTCGCCGACGGCGCGATCCTGGCGCCGCGGAGCGTGCTGGACTGCGACTCCGGCTTCGCGCTGCGGGCGGCGGCGGTGAACGGCGTGGGCGTCGCCCAGCTGCTGCGCTGGACCGTGGACGAGGACCTGCGGGCCGGGAGGCTGGAGATCGTCATGCCGCACGCCCCCTTGCCAGCCGTGCCGCTGCGGATCCTGCACGCCTTCGGCCGCTTCCTGCCGTTGCGGGCCCGCCTGTTCTCGGACTTCGTCGCCGAGCAGGTCTCGGCCATGGCCCAGGCCGAGCCCTGACCGACCTGGGGCGTGGCGCGGCGGCCGCGGACGATCCGCTGCCAGCCTGATCCTACCCGCCGGTATAGGGTCGCCCTGCCCATCGCCCGGATCGATCGCCGGCGACGCCGTCCGTACGCTGCTCATCGAAGCTGCCGCCCCAGCCGCCCGCCCCGTTCGGCGCGCCCACGGGTCCGGCGTCAGCGATGCAGAGACGGAACCTCGCCATGCGCCCAGCGACCGATTTCATTCCCAGCGCCGGTTCGTCCCGCCTGGTCGCAGGCCTGCTGGCGGCCGCCCTGGACGAACTGGCCTCGGAACAGGCCGCCGCCCGCGCCAAGATCGCCAGGGCTATCCAGCTGGTGGGCGGCGTCCCCGCGCAGGAGATGCACAAGGGCGGCTTCGCGCCGTGGCAGAGCCGGCGCATCGAGGCGCACATCGCCGCGCACCTGGAGACCGCCCTGCGCATCGAGGACCTGGCGACCATGGTCCGGGTCAGCCGCAGCCACTTCTCGCGCGCCTTCAAGAGGACGTTCCAGCAGTGCTTCTCGCGCTATGTGATCACCGCGCGCCTGGAGCGGGCGCGCCTGATGCTGGTCGAGACCGACACGCCGATCAGCCAGGTGGCCCTGGCCTGCGGCCTCACCGACCAGCCGCACCTGACCCGGCTGTTCCACCGCGAGTACGGCGCCCCGCCCAACGCCTGGCGGCGGGCGCACGGCCAGCCGCGCCAGGCCGTGCGCTGAAGGTCAGGTTCCGTCGCCGAACGGCAGGGTGATCCGGAAGATCGCCCCGCCATCCTCGTGGTTGGCGGCGGAGATCTCGCCGCCATGCTCGGCGATGATCGACTGGCAGATCGCCAGCCCCATGCCCATGCCGCTGTCCTTGGTGGTGAAGAAGCCGTCGAAGATGCTGGCCAGGTGCTCGGCGGCGACGCCCGGCCCGGTGTCGTGGACCCAGATCGCCACGCCCTGCCCCGCCTGGGCGGCCCCCAGGCGGATCTCGCGCACGGCGCCGCCGCCGTTCTCGATGGCCTGGATGCTGTTGACCAGCAGGTTGACCAGCACCTGCTGCAACTGGACCCGGTCGCCCTGCACCGCGGGAAGCCCAGGCTCGATCGTCAGGGTCAGGGCGATCGCCTTGGTCTCGATGTCGTGCCGGACGATCGTCAGGGACTCCTCGATGATCTTGCACAGCTCCAGCCTGGCGGGCTGGGGCTCTCGCTTCACCGCCATGCCCCGGATGCGCTGGATGATCTCGCTGGCGCGGCCGGCGCTGACGGCGATGCGCTCGGTCAGGGTCCGCACCTTGCCGAGGTTGGGCCGCGCCTGGGCCAGCCACCGGAGGCTGGTCTCGGCGTTGGTCAGGATCGCCGACAGCGGCTGGTTGACCTCATGCGCGATCGAGGTGGCCAGCTCGCCCAGGGTCGAGACCCGGGCGGCATGGGCGAAGTTGGACTGCAGCCGGCGCAGCTCGACCTCGGTGCGCAGGCGCTCGGTGATGTCCTCGATGGTGATGAAGGTGGTGTCCATGTACTCCGGCGGCGTCGGATAGGTGATGCTGCACACGACATCCAGGACGCGTCCGTCGAAGGTGGCCATCTTGGCCTGCTCGACATAGGTCCGCTCGCCGTCGAAGTGGGCCTTCATCACCCGCTTGGCCATGTCGGGCGTGGCCGAGAACAGGTAACGGACCGACTGGATCAGTTCGGCCGGATTGCGCGCTCCGAACAGCGACACCGCCGCCTGGTTGACCTCGGTGACGACGACGATGTCCTTGGCCAGTTCGACCAGCGCCGGATTGGCGTCGAGAAAGGCGGCGATGTCGGTGACGCCCTCGGCCCGCAGGCGGTGCAGTTCGTCGCCCGAGCGCCGCGCGTCGACGTGCCAGAGCGGCGTCGGCGAGAAGTGGATCAGCTTGCGATAGCGGTCCTCGCTGGCCTGCAGCTCCCAGGCCGTGCGGTCGTCGCCGACCGCGGCGTTGACCATCAGGAACAGCACGTCCTGGCGCGCGGACTCGGCCGAACGCCAGGCGGTGGCGGTGGCGCCGGCCAGCGGACCGTGCGTCCCCAGAGTGCGGGCCAGGGGCGAGGCCGAGGGCTGGCGCAGGGCCGCGTCGAGCAGTTCGGCGACGCTCTGGCGGCTCTCGGCCGGCCAGAAGTCGACCAGGGAGCGTCCGGCCATCTGTTCACGGCCGACGGCGGCGCCGAACAGCCGGACCGCGCGGGTGTTGGCGTCGATGATCCTGCAGCCGTCCAGCAGGGCCAGCGCGGAGACGCAACCGGGCGCGCTCGCAACGACGACGCCCGAGACATCCAGTTCCCAGCAGGCGGCGCTGGCCCGGCGGTGGCCGTCGCCTCGCGCCTCGGGCGTCTCTCCCATCGTGGGTTCGGCGAGCGGCTGGCTGTACTCGACCACGTCGCGCGGCGAGCCGTCGCGGTTGCGGCGAACGGTGCGTCGGGCGTTGGCGACTACGGCCGGCCCGACCGCGCCGCGCCGCCGGACCTCGCCCTCCCAGGCGCCTTCCAGCAGCAGCAGCGCCCACTCCTCGTCGTGCAGCAGCGTGTCGGCGGCCAGATCGGAAAGGCCAAGGCCCACCATCGCGATGGCCGGCCAGCCATAGAGCGCCTCGGCCGCCGGGTTCCAGTAGCGCACCACGCCCGCCGGATCGCAGACGATCACCGCCTCGGAGGCGAGGTCGACGAGGTCGCCCTGCTCGCCGCGCGCCAGACTGCGGAAGACGCTGCTCATCGCTGCCCGCGCCTCGCGCCGGATGCGATCGGCCGCGCGGCTCGCAAGGCCGGAGCGCCGACGCCGTCGAAGGATTGCGCGGGAAACATCGTCATGGCCTCAAGGCTACCGCCTCGCGCGGCCCGGCCCCTCACACGAGCGGGGGGCGCTGCTCCCCCCTATCCGCGTCGTCCGCGAAGGCCGCGCCTGGGCTAAGGCCTGAAAGGCCAAGCCCCGTCAGGTCCGGCGCGGCGGCCTCGACCGTTCCGCCGCGCCGTCGCCCGCTACTCGTGCAGCGCCTTGTAGAGGGCGGTGTTGGCCTGCAGCACGGCGGCTCGGGTCGCCGGGCTCTCCGCGACGGCGTTCAGCATCATGAAGTCGTGGATCGTTCCGTTGTAGCGGGTCGAGGTCACCCGCACGCCGGCCTGGACCAGCTTGCGGGCATAGGCTTCGCCCTCGTCGCGCAGGACGTCGTTCTCGTCGACGATGACCACCGCCTCGGGCAGGCCCTTCAGTTGGTCGAGCGAGGCCTGCAGCGGCGCGACCGTCGGCTCCTTGCGGCTGGCGGCATCGGGCGCATAGGCGTCCCAGAACCATTGCATGGCCTTGCGGGTCAGCCACGGCCCCTCGGCGAAGGTGGTGTAGGACCCGGTTTCGAAATTGGCGTCGGTGACCGGGTAGAGCAGGACCTGCAGCTTGAACTTCGGACCGTTGCGGGCCTTGGCCATCAGGGTGAGCGCGGCCGACATGTTGCCGCCGACGCTGTCGCCGACGATCGCCACGCGCGAGGGATCGACGTCGAACTGGGCGGCGTGGGCGATGAAGTACTCGGTGGCGGCGTAGGCCTGCTCGACGGCCACGGGATAGCGCGCCTCGGGCGAGCGATCGTAGTCGACGAACAGCACGGCGGCCTTGGCGCCGGCGGCGATCTCGCGGGTCAGGCGGTCATGGGTGTCGATCCCGCCCAGGACCCAGCCGCCGCCGTGGATGTGGACGACGATCGGCAGCTTGCCCTTCGCCCCTTCGGGGCGGACGATCCGCACGCGGACCGAGCCGGTGGGGCCGACGGGAAACACCTTGTCCTCGATCCGGGCGGGCGGCTTGGCGACCGGGATCGCCTGGGCGCCGGACAGCGCGCCGCGCGCTTCGGTCGGGGTCATGGTGTAGATCGGCTTGCCGCCGGCCAGGGAGGCGACGAAGGCCTGGGCGGCCGGATCGAGAACGGGCTGGGCGCTGGCCGCGCCCGACAACGCGGTCGCGGCGAGCGCCGCGGCGGCGACGGTGGTGGTCTTGGACATGGCTTTCTCTCTGGATTGTCCGCGAGAGCGTCTCGCGTTCCAGATCGCTTAGGCCGTCTCCCGGCCGCCGGATTGGCGCTCGGCGCCGGCTTTGCAGGCTGGAAGCCCTTTCGGGACAAGCCGTCGGCGATGGCCGCGCGGCGCTCGAAATCAATCCCGACGGCGGCGCGGCCCTATGCCTTGGTATCGGCGCGCCTGGGCCTCCTTCGAGGATCGACCGCCGGTTCGTCGGTCGCGAAGGCCGCAGCGCCCCGTCCAGCGGATAGCTACAACCGCCGCCCGATCGCCGCCCCAATGAGCGCGAGCCGTGTCAATCGGACGTGACAGGGATGGTGAACGCAGGATTTTTTCCGATTTCATCCTGCGACCAACGAAGCGGTAGGCGAGCACCCTACCTGTCCGGCTCAACCCCTCCCGTCGAATGTGGAAAGGCAAGACGGCCATGACTGTCGAGGACACGGACAAGACCTTCACCCTGACGCGCGAGCCGGGACGCGTGAGAGCCCTGTTCGAGGGTCACGACATCGCCGACAGCGACGACGTGGTCACGGTGCATGAGGCCGGACGGACGCCCGTCCACTACTTCCCGCGCCGGGACGTGTTCATGATCTTCCTGCGCCAGACCGACAAGGTCGTGCACAATCCGCACAGGGGCGAGGCGCGCTGCTTCACGATCTATCGCGACCAGCACATCGTCGACAACATGGCCTGGAGCTACGAGGCGCGCCCAAGGCGCCGTTCGAGGCTCTCGCCGGCCGCATCGCCTTCCTGGCCGCCCATGTGGAGTTCCAGGTCGACGGCCGCACGGCCGCCGAGGCCGAGGCGGAAATCGACGCCGAAAACGAGGGCTGAAGGCGCCGGGCGCGCTTTTCGCCCGGTCCGGGGGGAAGCCGCCTCCCCCCAGAAGGGTGCCCGCATAGGTTAGGCCTTGCACGCGGTGATGGCGCCGGGATTACAACGCAGACCCATCAAGGTCGCGTTATGATGAAACCCTCCCAGCCACACCCACACGAGCATCGGAAACAGGCGCCGCCGGCGGTCTCGGGGGGCGGCGCGCTCTATGGCGTCGCGGTGGAATACGGGATGCACTGCCTGACCTGGCTGGTGGCCCGGGACGCTCCGGCCAGCAGCCGCGATCTGGCCGACCTGCAGGGCGTGCCCCCTGCGATGGTCGCCAAGATCATGCCCAGGCTTGAAAAGGCCGGCATCGTCGTCGCCAGCAGCGGCATCAACGGCGGCTACCGCCTGGCGCGGCCAGCCGACGCCATCTCGATGCTCGACATCGCCGACGCCATCGACGGCCGCAAGTCGCTGCTCAACTGCCGGGAAGTCCGCCGCGGCTGCGCGCTGTTCGACGGCGAGGCGCCGACCTGGGCCACCCGCAGCGTCTGCGGGATCCACGCCATCATGCTGCGCGCCGAGAAGAGCATGCGCGCCGAACTGGCCCGGACCAGCCTGCTCGACGTGGTCCGGAACATCCCCGCCCCGCCCCAATTCGGTCCCGAGGCCGACCGCTGGCTGGGCGATCGGGCCAGGACCAGAGAGCAAACACGGATCACGGCCGTCAGGGCCGGAGCGCGCAGGAGGTCTTCCGATGACTGAGCTCGTCTCTTATGCGCAGGACCACGGCGTCCGCGACGCCAACGCCTGGTCGCCGGCGGCTCGCCTGATGGCGTCCGGCGAACCGCGCAGCCTTGCGTCCGTCGAGGCCCGGGGCGGCGACCTCGCGCCGCTGGTCATCGTGGTCGACGACGACGACGCCGTCCGCCTGTCGATCTGCGAACTGCTGGAGTCGGTGGGCATCGAGGCGGCGGGGTTCGGCTCGACGCGCGAACTCCTGGACGCCGACGTGCTGCACCGCCCGGGATGCATGATCCTGGACGTGCGCATGCCCGGCCTCAGCGGGCTGGACTTCCAGGGCCAACTGGCCGCCAGCGGGATCCTGACCTCGATCATCTTCCTCACCGGCCACGGCGACATCCCCATGACCGTGCAGGCGATGAAGGCCGGGGCCGTCGAGTTCCTGACCAAGCCGGCGCGTGACCAGACCCTGCTGGACGCCGTCAACAAGGCCATCACCGCCGACCTCGCCAAGCGCGGCGACGCCCGGACGGCTCGCGAGAACGCGGGCCTGTTCCTGACCCTGACCCCGCGCGAGCGGCAGGTCATGCGCGCCGTGGTCCAGGGCGCGCTCAACAAGCAGGTCGCCTACGACCTCGGCATCACCGAGGTGACCGTGAAGCTGCATCGCAGCAGCGTGATGAAGAAGATGCGCGCGCCGTTCGTCACCCATCTGGTGCGCGCCTGGCAGTCCCTGCCCGAGCATCTGCGGGACCAGATCCCGGGATAGACCTTTTGGATAGATAGGACCGGCCGCGGATCGGGACGATGGATAAGACCCGCGATCGCCGTTCGCCGACTAAGGGCCGCCAGTTTGTCCACCGTGCCTGTTTTCGCGATCATCGACGACGACGAGGCGCTGCGTCAGGCGCTGGGCGAACTGCTCGAGGTCTCGGGCTTCGATTGCCTGACCTTCGCCGACGCGGACGCCTTCCTGGGCGACTACGTCCCCGGCCGGTTCTCCGGACTGGTCACCGACCTCAACCTGCCGGGCAGGAGCGGCCTGCTGTTGCAGCAGCACATGCGGCGCGTCGATCCCGGGCTTCCGGTGATCATCATCTCGGCCAATTCGGACGCCGTCACCCGCTCGCGCGCCCTGACCTCGGGCGCGGTCGCCTACCTGATCAAGCCCATCCGCGACCAGGTCCTGCTCCGGCATCTGGCCGCGGCCCTGAGCCGCTGCTCGCATCACCGACCGCCCGAGCCCTGACGACGAGGCCGCCCCCTCGAAACCGAGGGCCGACCTGTACGGCCGTATAGGTCGGCCTGTCCCTTTCTCCCAATGGCTCCCATCCCCGCCGGCCCCCTAGCCTTCCCGTCCAGGCCTTCGGGCCGCAACGGGAGGCTTTGCAGATGAAGATCGTGGTGGTTGGCGGCAGCGGGCGGATCGGGGAGAAGCTCGTCTACAAACTGCGCCAGGACGACTATCGCGTCCTCGAAGCCTCGCCCTCCTTCGGCGTCGACGCGGTGACGGGCCAGGGCCTGGAGGCCGCGTTCGAGGGGGCGGGCGTCGTCGTCGACGTGACCCAGTCGCCGTCGCTCGACGGCGAGGCGGCCATGGCCTTCTTCGAGACCGCCGGGCGCAATCTGCTGGCCGCCGGCAAGGCCGCCGGCGTGCGCCACCATGTCGTCCTGTCGATCGTCGGAACCGACCGCCTGCAGGCCAGCGGCTACTTCCGCGCCAAGAAACGGCAGGAGGACCTGGTCCGGGCTTCCGGCGCGCCCTTCAGCATCCTGCGCTCGACCCAGTTCTTCGAATTCATCAGCGGCGTGGTGCAGGACGGCTCGACCCGCGAGGTGGTGCTGTCGCCCGCCCGCGTGCAGCCGATCGCGGCCGAGGACGTCGCCGAGGCCCTGGCCGACCTGGCCCTGGGTCAGCCGTTGAACGGGACGGTCGAGGTCGCCGGACCCGAGCGCTTCGCCCTGCACGAACTCGCCGCCGAGGTGCTGACCGCCTACGAGGACCCGCGCCGGGTCACCGTCGACGTCGAGGCCCCCTATTTCGGCGCCCGCCTGGAGGAGGCCTCGCTGCTGCCCGGCGAGGCCCCTCGCCTGGCCCCGACGCGCTTCCACGACTGGCTGCGGGCCAGCCTGCAGGCGCCCGTCCCCGCCAACCAGAACCGTCGCAAGCAAGGGTGAGCATCATGAAGGTCGTAGTCGCAGGCGGAACCGGCGTCGTCGGATCCAGGCTGGTGGACATCTTGCGCCGCCGCAACCACGAGGTCCGCGTCGCGTCCCGCGCCTCGGGCGTCGACGTCGTTTCCGGCCAGGGGCTGGACGAGATCATGGTCGGGGCCGACGTCGTCGTCGACGTGCTGAACTCGCCGTCGTTCGACGATGGGCCGGCCATGGCGTTCTTCGAGGCCTCCAGCCGCAACATCCTGGCCGCGGCCGCTTCAGAGGAGGTGCGCCATTACCTGGCGCTGTCGATCGTCGGCTGCGAGCGACTGCAGGGCAGCGGCTATTTCCGCGCCAAGCTGGCCCAGGAGAAGCTGGTCCAGGCCGGCGCCGTGCCGTTCTCGATCCTGCGCTCGACGCAGTTCTTCGAGTTCCTGGGCGCGATCATCGAGGACGGCCTGGACGGCGAGACGGTGCGCCTGAATCCGGCTCGGGTGCAGTTCATCGCCGCAGACGACGTCGCCGCCGCGCTGGCCGACCTCGTGGAGCGCGCGCCGGTGAACGGGACCATCGAGGTGGCGGGTCCCGACCCCTACCGCCTGGACGACCTGGTCCGGCGCTACATGACCGCCCGGCGCGACGGTCGCGTCGTCGTGGCCGACCCGCGGGCGCTCTACTTCGGCACGCCGCTGGGCGACGAGACCCTGCTTTCGGGCGGCGTTCCGCGCTTTGGCCATACCGAGTTCGATCTCTGGCTGCGCCGCGCCTCCACAGCCGGGGCCTGAGATAGAACGGCGCGCGCCCGGGATACCCTGGGCGCGCGCATCCTCCGCGGTTTATGACCGAAACTCCCCTGCCCCGCCGTCGTCGGCGCCTCCGGTGAGCGGACATGAAAACGGCGCCGGACACGATGGCCTGTGTCCGGCGCCGTCTTGGTCTGGTCGAGGGATCAGCCGACCGGCGCGGGCGCCGGGACGGCGGTCTTCAGCCAGTCCTCGAAGGTCGCCGAGCCCAGGATCGGATCAGCGCCGGGAACCAGCGACCGCTCGTCGAGCTCGACCCCGAAATAGAGCGCCTTGGGATCGGCGACGATCCTGCGGGCGTCGCCCTTGGCCGCGAGGTAGCGGGCGACGAACTTGTCGAGGCCGAAGGCTTCGGGCCCGGCCACTTCCAGCAGGCCGCCCGTCGGTTCGCCCAGGGCCACGTCGGTCAGGACCGAGGCGACGTCGAAGGCCGAGATCGGCCGCACCGGCGCGGGCGAGACGTGGACCGCCTCTCCCACCGTCCCGGCCAGGACGATGCCGGCCACGAACGGGAAGAACTGGGTCGAGCGCAGGATCGTGTGGGGGATCGGCGACGCGCGGATCAGGGCCTCCTGCACGATCTTGGCGCGGAAGTAGCCGCTGTCCTGCAGGCGCTCGGTTCCGACCACCGACAGGGCGACATGATGCCTGACCCCGGCGGCCGCGGCCGCCGCCAGCAGGTTGCGGCCCGAAGCCAGGAAGAACTCCAGGGCCGGCGCGGTGTCGAAGACCGGCGAATTGGCCACGTCGACGACGACCTCGGCGCCGGCCAGGGCCTCGGCCAGGCCTTCGCCGGTGATGGTGTTGACGCCGGTGTTGGGCGCGGCCGCGACGGCCTCGTGGCCCAGGCGCTCGAGCTTGGCGACGACGTTCGACCCGATCAGGCCGGTGCCGCCGATAACGACGATCTTCATCTTGGTTCTCCTCCAGAAGGACAGCCCGTAAAGCCTAGGAGAAGCGCCGGAACGCACCATCGGTACCAGAGTCTATGCCACCGGCCGGCCAGGGCATGCCGCGGCGCCGAAACCCTCGCCCAAGGACGAGCCGACAGGATCGAAGGCCTGGGATCGCGCCGCCAAGCCCACCCCTTCGGCGAGCCGGACCTGGCCCAAAGGCGTAGAGGCGCCGTCGCCTTTCGTACCGTCCCCCGCCCGCCGGACAGCTTGCCGGCCTGGGCGGCAAGCGTCGGCCTCGCCCCCTAGACCAAGGGCCTAAGATCTCGCCCTTCGCGCACGATGGCCCCCATCCCGGGCCGGCGAGCACTGTGACGGCGTCTTCACCGTCACAGAGGAAACGACGATGACCAACACGCCCCGCTTCGCCCCCTTCCAACTCATTCCCGAAGTGACCAAGGCCATGCTGGCGGTCGAGACCGCCATCGCCGCGACCAGCCTCGAGCACAGCCTGGCCGAGCTGGTCCGCCTGCGGGCCTCGCAGATCAACGGCTGCGCCTTCTGCATCTACATGCACGTGCAGGATGCCCGTTCGCACGGCGAGACCGACCTGCGGATCCAGATGCTCGACGCCTGGCGCGAGTCGCCACTCTACACCGACCGCGAGCGCGCGGCCCTGGCCTGGACCGAGTCCCTGACCTGGATCGCCACCACCCGCGCCCCGGACGCCGACTACGCCCTGGTCAAGGCCCAGTTCAGCGACGCCGAGATCGCCGCCCTGTCGCTGCTGATCGGCCAGATCAACTCGTGGAACCGCCTGCAGGTCGCCGCGCGCACGGGCCACGCCGTGCAGCCGGCCGCTTCCGCGGCCTGAGACGCGTCGAACACTCTCCCCCATTGTTCGACGCCGGGAGACGGCCGGTCCCCCTACCCCGCGACCCTGGGCCGTCTTCCGCCACGCCCCGGCTCCCCAGCGAGCCGGGGCGTGGCTTTCGCTTTTCCAGACACCGCCTCTTCAAGTCCGCACCGAGGAGACACCATGACGAAATCCCTCATCATCGGCCTGGCCGCCGTCCTGGGCGCGGCGGCCATCGCCAACGGCCTGTTCATGCTGATCGCGCCCGAGGCCTGGTACTTCGCCGTTCCTGGCGTGACCTCGACCGGCGCCTACAACCAGCACTTCATCCGCGACATCGGCCTGATCTTCATGCTGATCGGCGCGGCCTATCTGTGCGGCGCGGCGCGACCGGACCTGCGCCTGTTCCTGTGGGCCGCGCCGACGATCTGGCTGTCGGGCCACGCCCTGTTCCACTTCTGGGAAGTGGCGGTCGGCATCTGCTCGGCCTCGGTGCTTCCGCGCGACTTCCCGGCCGTCACCCTGCCGGCGATCCTGGGCTGGGTCGCGACCCTGTGGGCCGCCCGCCGGCGCGGCAAGCTGGCCGTCACGCTCGGCCGCTGACCCCTGCGAGCGGGCCGCCCGCAAGCGGCCCGCCGCCTTTCCTAGACCGATACGCCGCCGTCGATCGTCAGGCTCGCGCCGGTGATGAAGCCCGCCTCGCCCCGCGCCAGGTAGGAAACCAGTCCGGCCACCTCGCTGGGCCGGCCCATGCGCCCCAGCGGGATCAACGGCAGGATCATCTCGACATGGGCCGAGGTCATGTCGGTCGTGGTCGGGCCCGGCTGGATGTTGTTGACCGTGATCCCGCGCGGAGCGAGGTCCAGCGCCACGCCCTTGACCATGGCGGCCACGGCGGCCTTGGCCATGGTGTAGAGGGTCGCGCCGGAGAAGCCGACGCGGGCGACGATGTTGCTGCCGATGGTGACGATCCGCCCGCCGTCCGTCATGTGCGGAGCGGCATGGCGCACTGCCGCGAAGGCGCCGCGCACGTTCACCGCCATCACCCGGTCGAACTCCTCCAGCGAGATCTGCCCGATCGGCCCGCGATGCAGGACGCCGGTGTTGGCCACCAGGATGTCCAGCCGGCCGAACCGGGCCAGCGTCTCGTCGATCGCCGCCTCCACCTGCCCCGCATCGCCGCTGTCGGCCCGGACGGCGGCGACCTCGCAGCTCTGGCCGCCCAGCCGGCCCGCCAGGGCCTGCGCCTGGTCCGGCGAGGCGAAGTAGGTGAAGACCACCTTGGCGCCGTCCATGGCCAGCCGTTCGACGATCGCCGCGCCTATGCCGCGCGACCCGCCCAGCACCAGCGCGATCTTGCCCTGGTGTTCACCTTCGAAATCCATGTGGTCCTCGATCTTGAGAAGGCCGCCGATCAGTTTTCGGCGGCGGGGTGACGACCGTCGGCCAAGTGGACGACGCGTCGGTCGGGAAGCAGCCACAGCGCGGCGACCGCCACGTAGAGCGTCAGCGAGGCCGCCGGAGACACGACGGCGACGAGCACGCCGGCCGCGTAGCCCGCGATGGAGAGATTGGTCTTCCAGTCGCCGCCCAGCGCGGCGGCCAGCGGCGATCCCCGCCCCTCGTGGCGCGCCAGCCGCCAGACCAGGGCCCGAAAGGCCGCGCCGGTGATCAGCAGCAGCACGCCGTAGGTCACCACCGGCACGCGGGCGAAATGGCTCTGCTCCATCCAGGCCGTGGCGAACGGGATCATCGACAGCCAGAACAGCAGGTGCAGATTGGCCCACATCACCGAGCCGTTGATGCCGCCGGCGGCGCGCAGCAGGTGGTGGTGGTTGTTCCAGTAGATGCCGACATAGGTGAAGCTCAGCGCATAGCCGAGGAAGGTCGGCAGCAGCGGGATCAGCGCGGCCAGGTCGCCGCCCTTGGGCGGCTGCAGCTCCAGCACCATGATCGTGATGATGATGGCGATCACGCCGTCGCTGAAGGCTTCCAGCCGCGTCTTCGAAATCTGCGTCGCCATGCCGGAACCTCGCGCGTTCCGCGTCCGCCGACCGTTCGGCGAAAGCGTTCAACGCATTCCCAGGCAATAGCCCGGCGGGCGGCGGCTTCGTATCTGGACGGGCGTAGCGTTCGCCCGACCCGCTGGGACTAGGTCACCTAGTCGTTGGTCTAGGCACGGAGGTCTCCCGCACGTCGCCGAAGCGGAACGTCCCGGGGCCGCTTTGATTCTTCGCGCCCCGAGGCGGCGTCGAGGCCTCGGATTCGGCCGCCGCGACACGCCCGCTCGGCTCCACGCGGGCGTGCCTGCCAATGGCGGGGGTGAGTCGGACGTCTTTTCGCCGGCCCGTCCCGATCGACGCGCTGCGGCCCCCGGCGAGAAGCCCGTCCTCCACCGAGTCGAGCCCACCGCCAAAATCGGTGCCCTTTTCTATTAAATACAGATACTTATGCCGGACGATCTAAACCAGCGCGGGTGTCCACACGCCGCGACCGGGGCAAAGGGCCATGCCCCGAGGGGCTTAAGCTTGCGCTTTATCCAATAAAATCAGCAATTTAGGGAGTTGGCGGAGACGGAGTCCGGCGGATCAACAAGGTTTCCCTTATTTTCCAAGGATTTAGAGTTTCCGCTCTTCGCGCCCTACCCCAGTCCCTACCCACGGTCGGCGCTAACGCCGTTGGCCTTTTCCACCCCAAACACCGATGGCCGACTGTGACCGTGGGTGGACACCGACCTCTAACTTAGGCGGGCGACCAGTCTCACCTTCCGGCGGATTCCAGTCGGCACCAACCTCTTTTCCGATCTGGCGAGGCCAGTGTCCCTATGCCACCGCGCGAGACGCACCGGTCGAATCGCCGGGCGCGCCCGCATTCGCAACTCAGGCCGACTTGAACCCGCAGGCCAAGGCCCAGTCAGCCATCAAGGCGTGGCGCTTGGCGAATTGATCGCCCCGGCGGTAGGCCGCCTCCACCTTGCTGCCGATCGTGTGCGCCAGGGCCATCTCGACCATCTCGGTCGGATAGTTCGTTGTCTCCACCGCCCAATCGCTGAAGGTGCTTCGGAAGCCATGGGTGGTCAGGTCGCTGCGCCCGAGTCCCTTGAGCACCTTCAGCATACTCATGTTGCTCAAGGCTCTGCCCGCCAGCTGGCCGAAGAACACCGGCCCGGTAGGGTCAGACAACGGCGGCGCATTCTTGCCCCTCCACCGCCTCGACTCGACCTCGACCCACCTCGAGCGCATTGCCTCTAGGATTGCGATGGCCGGCGCGCTCAGCGGGATGCGGTGCTCTCTGTGAGCCTTCATCCGCGCAGCCGGCACGATCCAGACCTTCTTCACCAGGTCCACCTCGCTCCAGTCGGTCCCAAGGACCTCGCCGGTCCGCGCCGCCGTCAGGATCGTGAACTCCAGCGCTCGAGCTGAGATCCCCCCAACCCTAGCCAGTGTCCTCATGAAATGAGGCATCTGGGCGAACGGGAGCGCGGCGTGGTGCCGGACCTTTTTGAGCTTCGCTTTGGCGGGGAGGATCTTGTCCAGATACCCCTTCCAACGGGCGGGATTGTCGCCGACGCGATGGCCGTAAACGGTTGCCCAGTCGAGCACGTTTTCGATCCGACCGCGGACCCGGCTCGCTGTCTCTGTTTTGGTCTTCCAGATCGGCTCAAGCACGGACAGGACGTGGCGGGTTTCGACGTCCGCGACCGGCAGGGCGCCGATGCGGGGTGAAGCATAGGTGTCGAGCGTCGTCTTCCACTGCTTGGCGTGCTTGTCATTGCGCCAGGCGGCTTTGTTCGCTTCGATGTAGGCGTCAACGGCGTCGTCGAAAGTTACATTCCTGGCCTGTTCGAGCTTTTGAACGACTTCGGCTTTGCGACGCTCCTCAATGGGATCCAGGCCGGCTAGTCGCTGGTTGCGCGCTTCACGCGCGGCGTCACGGGCTTGCCCCAGCGACACGGTGTGGGTTGCGCCAAGGCCCATCTGCCGCTCACGGCCATTTATCCAATAGCGAAAGATCCACGACCGCCCGGCGTCACCGATGACCTGAAGATAAAGACCACCGCCGTCGGGGTGTAAGCCTCCACCCAATCGGCGCACTTGAAGCGCGGTTAAACGTTCGAGCAGTCGGGCCAATACCTCGCACTCCGATCCACGCCTTGAATGTAGATCATGCAAATCAGCGTCGGATGGCCGCGAGAATTTAGAGAATGAAACGACAATATGGAGAACCAAGCTCCATCACGATCAACGCAATGGCAGAACGATCTGCCTGTCGTTTCGCTTGAATTTTCTCTCAGCAACATCCGATGCGATCGCACGATCGGCGCTTGCTACGTTGGCCGACTGCCACGACACACCGCCTGAACATGAGACGATCGCCGACCGCCGCTAGGACAGTTTCGCCCTCGGAAAACGTCGGCGCTCATCGATGCGATCGGGCCCGGAGAAACTGCACCTCTTTCGGTGGCGGATCGCGAACCTATCTATCGGCCGTGCCGGGACGGCGTGTCGCCTCCCGATGAACCTGAGCATCCCATGAGCTTTCTCGAACTTGGCCTGGACACCTTCGGCGACGTCACCACCGGGCCCGATGGCGCGCTGCTGCCCCACGACCAAGTGATCCGCAATGTCATCGCCGAGGGTGTACTCGCCGATCAGGTTGGCATCGACTTCTTCGGCATCGGCGAGCACCACCGGGCGGACTTCGCCGTCTCTTCGCCTGAGATGGTGCTGGCCGCGATCGCGGGCCAGACCTCCCGCATCAAGCTCGGCTCGGCGGTCACGGTCCTAAGCTCGGACGACCCGATCCGCGTTTTCCAACGCTACTCGACCCTCAATGCGGCCTCTAGCGGCCGCGCCGAGGTGATCCTTGGTCGTGGCTCGTTCACCGAGTCCTTCCCGCTCTTCGGGTTCGAGCTGTCGCAGTACAACCAGCTCTTCGAGGAGAAGCTCGACCTCTTCGCGGCCCTGCTGCGCGAGCGAGCCGTCACCTGGCAAGGCCGCACGCGCCCTCCCCTGGTCAACCAGGAAGTCTTCCCGCGCCAGGGCGACCAACCGTTCAAGACCTGGATCGGCGTCGGCGGCAGCCCGGAATCCGTGGTGCGCGCGGCCCGCTATGAGCTACCGATGATGCTGGCCATCATTGGCGGCGATCCCAAGCGCTTCCTGCCGTACGTGGATCTCTACCAGCGTGCATTCGGCGAGCTCGGCAAGCCCGTCCAGCCGATCGGCGTCCACTCGCCGGGCTATGTCGCCAAGACTGACGAGCAGGCGCGCGAGGAGCTGTGGCCCGACTACAAGGCCATGCGCGACCGCATCGGCGCCGAACGCGGCTGGCCGCCGATGGGTAGGGCCGAGTTCGAGCAGGAAGCGGCCCATGGCTCGCTCTACGTGGGATCGCCCGAGACCGTGGCGCGCAAGATCGCCGCGACGGTCAAGGCGCTGGGCGCAGCACGCTTCCAGATGAAGTACAGCGCCGGTGCACTGGCCCACGAGAAGCTGCTGGAGAGCATCAGCCTCTATGGCGAGCAGGTCGTCCCGCTCGTTCGGGACATGCTAGTCTAGCCGCTCTTCTCTCCCCGCCTCTATCGACAAGGATCGGCGTGACCCAAACCCTCATGCTCGACGGGCCTAGCGCCGCCCCCGCCTCGGGCGGCGCCCCCAAGTCACTCGTGATCTTCCTGCATGGCTAGGGGTCCAATGGCATCGACCTCATCGACCTTGCGCCCTATTGGGCCAAGGCCCTGCCCGATACCCTTTTCCTTTCGCCGGACGCTCCCCAGCCCTGCGACGGCGTGCCGTACGGACGCCAGTGGTGGTCCCTCACGAGCCTGACGCCGCAAGCTCGCGCCGCCGGGGTGCGTGTCTCGGCGCCGGCCATGAACGCCTACATCGACGCCCAGCTTGCGGCCCATGGCCTAAGCGAGGACAGGCTCGCCCTGGTGGGCTTCAGCCAAGGAACGATGATGGCCCTCCACGTCGGCCCACGACGCGCCAAAGCCCTGGCCGGCATCATTGGCTTTTCAGGGATGCTTGCGGATCCCGAGGCGCTAGCGGCCGAGGTCGTGACCAAGCCGCCGGTGCTACTCGTCCACGGCGACCGCGACGACGTTCTGCCGGTCGCCTCGCTCCACCAGGCCGAAGCTGGCCTGAAGAGCCTCGGCTTCGAGGTTGGCGCCCACATGTCGCCTGGCCTGGGCCACAGCATTGACGAGCTTGGCCTGCGGCTGGGCGCGCAGTTCTTGATCGAGAAGCTCGCCTAAGCGGGGCCAGCGACACTAGCCCTCCGCGCGGTGTGATCCTCATGTGCAGCCATGCCGCGCGCGTCGCCGCGACGGCCGTGGCGGGTCGTTGGTCAGCAAGAAACGTTTGGATTCCAGGTCCCGATTAGAACGCCCCGTCCTAATGTCGCCCTTGAGGCTCGTCGTGCTGCGACAAGGTGGAAGGCTCAAGCCCACAGCAACCGGCGCGGGACAAGACCCTTCGCCGTCCGGCGACATCACGGGGAAGAATAGATCCGAAGGTTAAGTCATTGAGCGGGCGTCAGATAATCCAATGCCGCTCTCGTCGCCTACTTCGTAGCGACTAGTCTAATGGTGAATTTTCGTCCGTCTTGGGAGAAGAGTTAGCCTCGTCAAGCGGAGCCAGTCGCAATCATATGTGATCTGACAGCCTCGTGCATCGCCCATAGCTTAGGTGTTGCGGTTCTTGGGAACCGCAACACCTGGGAGTAACCGTGATGTTGGATCTGACTCTCCACATCCCGGGCTTGCTGATCCTGATGGTCGTCACGCTGGTTCGCGCCAAGGTGAAGATCGACCTTCAGATCACCCGCTAGGGGTGGGTGGGTCATGGCTTGCCGTGACCCACTTCCACTGGGGGATTGGATCGCTCCCAGCGAACGAATGTCAATAATCCCCCTGCCCGTGATGCAAATCGTGATTGGCGCCGATGCGCGTGGTCCAACGCTTGGTCCTGCAAAAGCGCGCCGACACCCTGTCGGGGCAGACTGATCGATCAGCCAGGCCTTAGGGAGAATCCAATGGCCCAAGCGTGGGAAATCGAACCGCTGACATCATCGACGTCCTCTCCGCCTCCTCCGACCAAGGGGCCGGGATGGCAGAGGCAACGATCGCTCAGGGCCTGAAAGATATCGGTTTCTCTCCTAGGCACGTGAGCCGAACCTCATAATCGGCACCCTTCGCGCCAGAAGATCTCGCCAGCGACGTGCGACAGGCGCATGCTGACCAACTTCAAGCTGCAGAACGCGGGGGCGTAATGGCTGTTGGGATTACGTTCGCCGACCAATTCGGCGTCGACGAAGCGTGGCTGAAGCAGCAAGGCGTCTTCAACCCCACGCTCGACGTGGACGCGCCGCTCTTCATCGACCCATTTCTTCTTCCCGACAGCAAACACAAGGAATTCTCTGAGTGCGCCTTCGAGACCTACGAAGCGCATTTCACGCAGATCTACCGGTTGATCGCCATTTCAGAGGGCGAAGGCGACAAGGCCTGGCAAGGCGCGCTCGCCAAGTTTCGCTTCTCTGAGTCCCGCGGCATGGGCGGGACTTGTCTCGGTTACAGCCAGCGTTCGGACGGAGGGCGCGGCTTCGGCACAACGCTGTCACTCCGCGGACTTCGGTGGGCCAAAAGCGTGATCCAATTGGGGGTGAAAGACCCCGAGATGTTCTCCTCGATGCCCCTGTTCGAGAAGGGTATCGGCCCGGACCTTATCAGCGACATGGTGGCCAGCATCACCATCGATTGCATCATCAAGTTCAATCATCGGATCCTCGACAAACTCGAAGCCGACACCGGGAAGAAGCTGTTGCGGCAGAATTTCCGGCTGAACGGCAAAGACGCCAACCTGCTGAAGAACCCTCATTCCAACAAAGGCGACCCGGTCATTCTGGTTGCCGACGACGTGCTCAAACATCTGCCGCTGATGGACGACCCACGCGAACTGAAGTTCGCGGCGGAACAAAACTCCGAACTTCGCGGCCGGGTAAACGCGCACATCGGCGAGATTTTCAAGATCAGACATAAGGCTGAAAAGGAAAACATCAAGCAACGCGCGATGGAGAGCGCCGAGAAATTCCAGGCTTTCCTGGATCTCCTGAAGATCGTCGAGAAGCAGCCTTACGATCTCTACAAAGATCCTCAGGGCCTTCTGGCGTGGAGTCACATCGCCAATGCGACCGTGGCTGTCAACGCCCTAGAGATCAAAGACGATCCAAAGCTGGGCCGCCTTGAACGCATCACGCGCGTCGTCGAGACGATCATCGATCAATTCACCCATCTGGTGGAAGACAACCGGCTCTGGCGGGTCTTCTACGTCGACGACAAGCCACGTCACGAGCGCTTCGCGCAGCTCCTCTTCTTCGCCATCGCCGTCTCCTATTGCGAGGCGAACGATCTGGACATCTCACCGGAGTCCGACGCCGGCGCTGGACCTGTGGACTTCAAATTTTCCGACGGCGGCGACAGGGTCTTGGTCGAGATCAAGCTTTCGACCAACGGCAAGGTGGTCGAAGGCTACAACAAGCAGCTCAAAGCCTACGAGAACGCCGAGCGATCGAAGCAGGGCTACTATGTGGTGATCGATGTCGGCCAGATGGGAGAGAAGTGGACGCGCTTGCAGACGATGGCTCTGGAAAACCCAGAGTTCGCCAGCCATCGAAAGCTGCGTCTCATCGACGGAACTCCCAGGGCTTCAGCCAGCAAGCTATAAAAGTTCAGCATGGACAACAGTAGCGTTTGCTTGACCCATGACGCGCATGTCTCGATCCGAATTCCCCAACCTTTCCGCGCTGGCGACCAAGGCTCAGTCGAACCTTCTCAAGCGCAAGCCAGGCCCCGTACCGACCTATCTCTGGCTGTTGGGAGAGGCCCAAAGAGTCGCGATCGACTCTGAAGAGGCGGCGATGTTCCAGCGCCGCTTCAACGGCTTCTACGGCGTGCGTCGCAACGGGGAATGGCGAGGCCATTTCTACAAAGCGTTCGAACGATCCAAGGCCTCCACCCTTCCCCATCGAGACCTGTTCGCCGAAGTCGTTCACGGCCTCTATGCGGCGACCGGCCGAGTTGAAGCCTCGTTCTGCAGCAAGCTTGTCGCAACGCTCCATCCGCAGGCGCCCATCATCGACAGCATCGTCGCGCGCTTCTTGGCCGACCACCTCCCCAAGCCGGTCTTCAGCCATGCGCCTGAGCATGCTGTTGCGTTCTACGGCCAACTCGATGACGCGCTCGTTCGGCTCAGCGCTGAAACGGGCGCGCGAACCTGGTCAGCGTGGTTCGACGACGCCTTCGCCGAAACTCCCGGCGCCGGCGATATCTCAAGCACCAAGAAGCTCGATTTTCTCATCTGGGCCGGTTCGCGCTAGAGCGCCCCTACGGGCCGTTGGCGGCGTCAGCGAGCCACTGATCGATGTCTGGAAAATCCAAGACGCACATCGTCCTGATCTTCTCGTCGAGGCGTTCGTCACCCGAGTGGTGCGTGCCATGACAGAGGTAGTAGTTCAGCCCGTCGCGCTTGAGGAAGATGATCCATTCGCCCGTGATCTGCTTGGTCGCCCAGCGGTCTTCGTAGGCGCCGGTCGTGAACCGGTCGGAGATCTTGCCGAGCGCCTCCTCGGTGAGCAACTCACCCTCTTTGACGAGTTCAAAGATCCACTGCTCAGGATTGCCCCGCTCCATCGCGGCCAAGAGGTTGGCCGCCATGAACCTCGGGTTCGTCCAGTGCTTGTGCCAAAGGCCCTTTAGGGGCTTTCGACGAAACTGGGTCGCGGGCTTGATCCCAGCCGCGGTGTCGCCGGCCTCAACGTCGATGATCGGATGCAGCAGGTCGTGCGGCTGGATGTCGTACCGACGCTGCAAGGCGTAGAGCTCGAGCCACAAGCACATCGCGATCCGGTCGCTGAAGGGCCGCGCCTGCGGGACTTGGGCCAGGCAAAAGTCGCGATACCGCTCCAGATCCGAATACGAGATCTGCAGGTGATCACCGTCATCAAATTCGTGGTGCAGCGTGGCCATTCCTCCTCCAGCGACCGCGTTCAACAGCGATCCGAGAACCGGTCGAATGCATCGATCCGCCGCGTCAGCAGGTCGATCTCGCCGCCATAGATCTCCTCGTGCAGAAAGCTGAGCTCGGCGTCTTTGAGCTCGTCGCCAACGTCGATGTACCAGCAGCGAGACGGCACGCTGTCGTCGCCGTTCCAGCGGTAGCCACGGGCCTTGAGCTTGTCCTTCATGGCGAACGGCGAGTTCTGAGCCCAAATCCGCCAGTTGGCGGTCCGGGCTTTCTCGAGCAGTTGGGTGAGCGCCGTCGTCTTGCTGCGCGGGAGCTCGGTCGCCAGCAGCTCGATCGCCGCCAAGCAGTCATTGGTGGCCCGGTGACGGTCGTAGAAGAAGCCAGCGCCAGCGGCCAACCAAACGAGCTTGGCGCCTTCATGCCCCTCAGCGCTCCAGTCGACCTCGCTCATCGAGCAGGCCCAGGGCTTGGTCGAAAACGTCGGACAGAAGCGTTCAAGGAAGCGTCGATCAAACCCCGCATTGTGGGCAATGACCAGCGCCGCTGGCGCGGCTGCAGCCGTCACGGCGTCTGGCTCGATCGAATGGCCAGCCACCATGGCGTCATCGATGCCGGTCAGGGCCGTGATCTCGGGTGAAATTGGGCTGCTCGGCTGCCGAAGGCCATGGAACGGCTCGAGCACCTCGTACACGACGCCGTCGAGACCATAACGAAACGGCACCATCGCCAATTCGATGATCTCGTCCTGTTTGGGATCTAATCCCGTCGTCTCCACATCGACGAAGAGGCCAAGTCGGGTCGGAAGGCCGTTGGGGATCGGCAGGCGCGGCCGCGGCGCCAGACGGCGCAACACGCGGTACTCGCCACTGGCCTCGAGCGTCGAGGCCATGGCGGCAAGGTCGTTCGCAGCGCCGGACATCGTGCTGCTCGCTAGCCCGCCTTGGCCAGGCTGGCGGGGCCAGACTGAGCATTGCGCCAAGCCGCCAGAAGGATGCGATTGGCGACCGCTTCGCTTACCTGCGCAATTCGGACCAGCGTCACGCCGTTCTGGCCGCGTCGCCCCGGTTCTCGGGCGAGAGCATCGGAGACCTTCAGCACCTCGGCCTGCTCCATCGGATGGAGTTTGAGCACCGCCCAGCCGGCCTCGGGCCAACCAACGGTCGCAAAGGTTTTGCCATGAACAGCCAGGCGCACCGCACCCATCACGGTGTGCGCCTTGACCATCGCCAGACCACTGGCGATCGAAATGAAGGCTTCCGGCGTCATAGGCGCCCTCCGACGTACTCAGACGGCGGACAACACCATGAGTCGCAGCGCGCGCAGAAACCGAAGCCACGACAAGAAAACCCCGGCGCAAGCGCCGGGGCAGCAGGATCGTTTTGGGGATACCTGATCAACGCAGCTTGGCCATAAGCGTTGCAATGGCTCTCAAGGCGCCCGCTTCCGGCCTCGGACGAAGCCGCGATCCGACGCCATGAAGCGTCGGAGCATCTCAGGGATCAGCTTGGCGGGCTCGATGGCCTTTCCACCGCCCTCAGCCATCGCCTTGCCGTAGTCGACCAGGTCACGGTGGATGCCTGCGGGCAGGTCGAGGCTGACCTTAACGGGCGTGTCGTCTTCGATGATCGAGATCTTCAGCCGGCTCATTGCAAAGCCTCCGGCGTATAGGGCTCGAGCACCAGGTCGCGAGACAGGAGCACGCGAAGGGGCGCCCCGGGCCGGATCGTAAGCGTCGGGGTAAGCGCCAAGCTTTTGCCGACCATCTGGCCGCCGACGTCGCTAGCGCTCTGGCTGACGCCGCGCCGAACCGCCCGAGCTAGATCACTTTCGTCCGAAGCGCCGGCTTCCGCGCCAACAGCCATGACCGTGCTCAGCGCCGCTGACGTCCACACCTGGTTCCAATGACGGTCGACACCATCCTGGAGCCCGGCCATCCCTTGCGCATCTGCCCCAGGAAGCTTGTCGAGGATGATCGAACGCCCCGAAGGGAGGATCAGCCGGGTCCAAGCCACCGCTAGGCGGACCTGCCCCGCCGCGGTCTGCGCCGCGTACTCGCCGATCAAACGCGCGCCGGCGGGAATGAGCCGGTGGCGACCGCCGAGGCTGTCGAACACGTCCTGGGTCACCTGGGCGACCGCCAGGCCGGGCGCGTCTGAGCGCAAGCCGGTGACCAGCGCCGCGGGGATGACGGCTCCGGCCTGCAGGAGATAGGGCGATGCTGGCGCCTGAAGGCGCTCAGGGCTGGTGGTGCGCTCATCGCCCCCCGCAGCCGCAGGCCTGGGCTCGGGTCGATCAACCACCACCGTTCGAGTGACGGTTGGAAGAAAGAGACCGCTCGACCGTGCTGCATCCAGCTTGGCGCGGCGCTCGGCCATGACAGGATCCGGCGCGGACCGGTCTGCACGGGATGACGTTGGTAGCGCCTCAATTGGACTCGGCTCCTGGGCGCGAGCTTCCGCGCTCAGGATCGGGCGGCCAAGATCCCCCGGCAGCGGGGGGCCCAGGGTCGGCGTCGCGCCCCGCTGTAGATAGTCCTTTGGTAGTTCGGCAAGCCTCTGAGGCGCGGCGACAGGCGTCTCGTCCACGGTTGGCGGTGCAGACCTTGGGTGTTGCGTCAGCGACCAGCCGATCGCCCCGGCCAGGCTCGCAGACAGTAGACCGCCGACCACGACCAGGGCCTTGCGCGAGACGCGCGCCACCGGCGGCCCCGCGCCACGGATCTTCAGGCTGTCGGCGATGGCATTTTGCTCGCGCTCGATCGAGGCCTTGGCGTCGGTTGACGACGCAGCATCCGGGCTCATCGAACCACCTCCGCCATACGGGTGATCCGGACACTCCTGGCCAAAGCCTTCAGGCCCATCCGCAACTCCAGGCGCTCGACCAGCCGGTCGATAACGATGGTGCGTCCCGCGACGCTGAAGTTGATGAGCTCGGCCGCCTTTCCATCTGGCCCGATCGCATAGACCGGCGGCAACTCCCCCATCGCCTCCGCCGGCGGGAAGTCGAGATAGGTCCGCGCGCCGTCGTCGTAGACGCGCTGGGGCTTGAAGTCGCCGCGACCGGTGACCCGATAGCTGAAGTTCAGGCGAAGCGGCGGCGTTGGGGCGGGTTCGGTCGCCGGGGGCGCGATCGAGACGGTCACGGCCGCAGGCTGCGGATAGCGCCAGCTCAGTTGCGAAAGGAAGCCCGTCGAGGACGCCCGTAGATCCAGCAGATAGGTCCTGCGGTCAGTGTTGATGACGAGGTTGGTCGAAAGGTCATGGGCCGTCGGCTTGACCAGGACGTGGACCCGACGCACCTCGCCTTGCCCGCTCGTGGTGTCGCCAATGACCCATCGTGCGGTATCGCCGGCGGCGATGGGGTTGGTCTCGACGAGACGCTCTCCCGGCTCAAGGACGATGTCGGTGATGCGTCCCGGCGCGGCGACGAGCGGATAGATCGATCGCGCCTCGAACGGAAACTCGATCGGGGCGCTCGATGTCGGAGCCTTGATCGTCCGTGGCGTGGGCGCGGGGGCGACCAGCGCCACAGCGGCTTGCAGCCCCATGAGGAGCGTCATCATGAGCCGAGCTCCTTGGTCCAGGTCAGGGCGGTGATCTTCAGGCCCAGGCCGTTGGCCTTGATCTCCTCGGCGGTCCGGGGTTTGCGCTGGGTGATGGTCGCCATGGCCGACCACCGCTCCGTGGCGGCCAGCGCGCCCTGGGCGTAGCGACGCTCGGTCCAGGCGACACGGAAGGTCTTTGGCGAGACCCGAAGGACACTCGTGACCTCGACGGCGACCTGCACCTTGCCGATCTGCCCTTCCATGACTTCGTTGGCGTAGGCGGTGACGAAGCGCGCCGCATCGCCTTCGACGAAGGCGTAGGCGCGGTCCCAGGACCTACCGACCACGACCGGATCGCTTGAGATCGACCGAACGCTCTCGATGAAGCCGCCCAGGGCGGTCGTGATCTCCGCGTCGCTCGTGGCGTGATCGCGGGTCGCGGGTCCAACGACCTGCACCGCGCCGGCGCGATCGACCTGAACGACCCACGGCGTGATGGAGCCTTGGGCGGAAAGCCAGGCCAGCGCGCCGCCAAGCCCTCCCGACAAACCCAAGAGGCCGATCGCCATCAGTCGCCAGTTGGCGGCCTGGACGCGTGCCGATCCGATACGATCGTCCCAGGCCTGGCCGGCGCGCTGGTAGGGCGTTTCAGGCGCGGGCGTGTGACTGACCCTTGGCCTACCTTTGAAGGGGTTCATGACTGCTGCTCCGAGAGAGAAGGTGAAGCGCCCGCTCCACTGCCGTCGCCGCTGCCAAGGGCATGCGCCGCCACGCCCGCGCCATGCGCCAAGTCTTGGCGCCGCCTGAGGTCGCGCGCCCATTGCGGCGGCTCACCGTTGTCGCCAGGGCCGCCCTGCGCCCCCTGCCCCGGTGATCCCGATGCTCTAGGGCCCGTTGAAGGCGCCGCCTGGCCAGAGCCCCCCGCCGGCGACGGTGAAGGTCCAGGTGATTGCGGGCCACCGCCGGCCCCGCCTCCGCTCGGCGGGGCGCGTCCAGCGCCCAGGCTGGCGGCGCCGCCGGCGGCCAAGCTCGTTCCAGCCCCCACGGCCATCTGAGCCGCAGCCGCGCCGGCGATGGCCATACCGCCAACCGCCAGACCGGTTCCGATGGCGGCGCCCGCGCCCAACTGCGGAGCCCCCGAGACAAGGCCAGACGCGATACCAGGTCCGAAAATCGACAGACCCAGCAGCGTCAGCGCCCCCAAAACGAGCGCCAAGACCTGTTCAAGGGTCGGCTGGCCGTCGGTCCATGACGCCGTGAACTGGTCGAAGAGCGTCGAGCCAATGCCGACGATGACCGCCAGCACCAGCACTTTGACGCCGGTGGCGATCACGCTGCCGAGCACGCGCTCGGCCAAGAAGGCGGTCCGACCAAAAAGGCCGAACGGCACAAGGACAAACCCCGCCAAGGTCGCCAGTTTGAACTCGATCAGGACGACGAAGACTTGGATCGCCATCACGAAGAAGGCGACGATCACAAGCAGGAAGGCGACCAGGAGCACCAGCACCTGGACGATGTTTTCGAAGAAGGCCGGAAAACCGGAGAGCTCGCCGGCGGCGACCAGGAGCGGCTTGCCGGCGGAGATACCCAGGGCCGCCAACTTGCCCGGCCGAAGCATGTCCTCAGCCGACAGGCCAGCGCCCGACGCCTTGAGGCCAAGTCCCGTGAAGCTGGCCAGCACGATGTTCGAAAGCGCGTGGAAATTGCCGATCAGGAAGGCGAAGAAGCCGACGTAGAGGACCTTGCGGATCAACCGGGCCAGAACGTCCTCGCCCGCGGCCAGGCTCCACATCAGGGCGGCCAGTGTCATGTCGATCGCGACCAGAATATTGGCCATGCCGCCAACCTCAGGCGCTAAGAGGCCAAATCCGCTGTCGATGTACCTGTTGAAGGTCTGGAAGAAGGTGTCGATGACGCCGGTGTCGTTCACAGGGACTACTCCCCTAGAAAGCGTGCGCGCGCCGCACGCCAGGCCGCGCGGCACCGGGGATCTTGACCCGCCGCCTCTCCAGCCGCGCGGCAACGCGCGAGCTCATTGGCGCCCGAGGAGGGCGTCGTGGCGGCGACCGTCGTCGGGACCGGCTTGATCGAACTCACGGCCAAGGCCGCGGCGGCGAACACCATCAGAAGCGCCACCGCCCAGACAGCCGCGCGTCTCACGGCTTGTCTCCCATGAAGCGGGAGAACCGTGCCTTGGCGTCCGCCCTGGCGGCGGCGCGATCAGCGGCCTCAAGCGCCTGCGCCCGCCCCTGCGCGGCGACGAGCGCGGTGAGGCCCGTCAACTGCTGGGCCTGAAGCGCCAGCAGTTGATTGCCGGCTTGTGCAGCCTGCAAAGCCCCGCTGGCGCCTTGGCTTTGACCGACCAGGGCGGCCATCTCGGCGGAGCTGCCATCGATCCCCTTGATGACGCCGGCTTGGACTTTCAGCGCGTCTTCGAAGCCGGCCACCGATGTCGCCCAGCGCGCATCGGCGCGAGCGGCCAAGTCGGCGTTGGTGGCCGACAGGCCAGCGGCTCCGTAGTTCTGGGTGAAGGCTTGCTGGATCGACGACACGTCATAGGCCAGCCGTTGAGCCTGACCGAGAAGCTCACGGGTGCGCGCGACCTGACCCTGCAGCGTTGCGAGCGAGGAGTAAGGCAGACTCGCCAGGTTCTTGGCCTGGCCGATCAGCATCTGCGCCTGGTTCTGCAGGGAGGAGATCTGGTTGTTGACGCTCTGAAGGGCGCGCGCGGCCTGCAGGACATTCTGGGCGTAGTTGGTGGGGTCAAAGACCGTGAACTGGGCGAAGGCAGAGCTGGCGGGCAGAGCCAAGGCCAACGCCAGCAAGAGCCGGCGACGCATCGAGATCATCGGACAGTCTCCGAGGGGTTTGAGGGAGCGAGAAGATCGGCGGCCCAGCGCAGACCGCGGGCGCGAAGCCAGGCCTCGCCGAAGTCCTGACGAGGCTGCGCGGCGAGGATCTGCGCGATGAGCGCCTGGTCCGCCTTGGAAGCCGCGGCCGTGAACGCCAGGCCGACAGGACCGAGCCCAAGCTCGAACATCCGCTCGCCGGCCAGCGAGGTCAGGTAGTAGTCGCGCTTGGGCGTGGCCCGGGCGATGAGCTCGATCTGCCGCCCATTGAGACCAAAGCGCTCGTAGGCGGCAGCCGCGACCGGATCGAGCGCCGCGGCATTGGGCAGGAAGATCCGCGTCAGACAGAGCTCGGTGATCGCATGAGCGATCGTGCTCTTCTCCACCTGAACCAAAGACAGCGTGGTGAGGACGACCGCGCCGTTTTTCTTGCGGACCGTCCCAAGCCAGGTCTGCAGTTGGGCGCCGAAGGCCGGATCGTCGAGCGCAAGCCAGCCCTCATCGATCAGGATGAGGGTCGGTGCGCCATCGAGACGGCGTTCGATGCGATGGAAGAGATAGGCCAGCACGGCCGGGGCAGCCGGCGTTCCCAACAGGCCTTCGGTCTCGAAAGCCTCGACTTCGGGGTCGCCCAAGACTTCATGATCAGCGTCGAGCAGCCTCCCCCACGCGCCGCCAAGGCAGTAGGCGGCCAGGGCGCGCTTGAGATCGAGGTTCGCCAACAGGGCAACCAGGCCTGTCAGCGTGCGCTCGCCGACCGACGCCGTCGCAAGGCTGGCCAACGCCGACCACAGGTGCTCACGCACCTTGGGCGTAACCGAAACACCTTCCCGCGCCAGGATCGCGACGAGCCATTCGGCGGCCCAGACCCGCTCGCTCTCCTCGTCGATGCGGGCCAGCGGCTGAAGGTTCACGGCCGGCCGAGCGCTGTCGCGCAGCACACCGCCAAGGTCATGGAACCCGCCGCCCATTCCGAGCGCCGCCGCGCGGATCGAAGCGCCGAAGTCGAAGGCAAAGACCCGCGCGCCAGCATAGCGGCGAAACTGCAAGGCCATCAGCGCCAGCAAGACGCTCTTGCCCGCCCCCGTCGGCCCCACCACCAAGGTGTGGCCGACATCGCCGACGTGGAGCGACAGCCGAAAAGGGGTCGAGCCTTCGGTGCGCGCCATTAACAGCGGCGGGCCGCTCAGATGGGGATTGCGCTCGGGGCCAGCCCACACCGCCGACAGCGGTGCCATGTGCGCCAGGTTCAGCGTCGAGAGCGGCGGCTGACGGACGTTGGCGTAGGGGTTGCCCGGCAGCGTGCCCAACCAAGCCTCAACCGCGCCGACGCGTTCGCGGATCACGGTGAAATCGCGCCCGGTGATGACGCTCTCGGCCAAGGCCAACTTGGCGTCAGCACGGGCGGGATCATCGTCCCAGACCACGAAGTTGGAGGTGACGTAGGCGTAGGCGACGGCGTCGTCGCCCAGGTCCTGGAGCGCCAGGTCTGCGTCGGCGGCCTTGTTGGCCGCGTCGTTGTCGACCAAGGCGGCGGGCTGCTGGGTCAGGGCCTCCTGCAGGATCGCGGCGATCGACTTGCGCTTGGCGAACCACTGCCGCCGGATTTTGGCCAGCAGGGCCTGACCGTGGATCTTGTCCAAGAAGATCGCACGGCTCGTCCAGCGATACGGGAACGCCAAGCGATTGAGGTCGTCGAGGAGGCCCGGCGTGGTCTGCCCGGGAAAGCCGACGATGGAGAGCACCCGCAGGTGCGCCCCGCCCAGTCGAGGCTCGAGCCCGCCATCGAGCGCTTCGGTGGAGAGCATAGCGTCCAGGTGCATCGGGGTATCGGAAACGCCGACCGACTGGCGACGCGTCGTCACCGCACCTTGGAGAAAGCTGAGCGTCTCGGCGTCGGAGAGCCAAGCCGCCTTGGGCATCAGGCCTTCGACCAGCGCCAGAACGCGGTTGCTGCGGTCGACGAAGTTGGAGAGTTCACCCCGCCAATCGATCGCTCCAGACGCCCGCCCTTCAATGAAGAACCCGGCAGCCTTCCCGCTCTGCTCGGCGGGCGGCAGATAGAGGAGCGTCAGGTAATAGCGGCTCTCGAAGTGAGCGCCCTCCTCCAGGAAGGCCGCGCGCCGCTCGTGGTCGACCAGTGCGGAGACCGGATCAGGAAAGGCGCTGTCAGGGTAGGTCTCGGCGGGATCGCGCCTGGCCTCAATGAAGAGCGCCCATCCAGAGCCGAGGCGACGAAGCGCATTGTTGATGCGCGCGGCCACGGCGGCGACCTGCCCGTCCGTCACCGAGTCCAGGTCGGGGCCACGGAAGGCGGCGCTGCGCTGGAACGATCCGTCCTTGTTGAGCACGACGCCAGGCGCGACCAGGGCCGCCCACGGCACGTAATCGACGAGCGCCTTGGGTCGGCGCGCATATTCGCGAAGATCGAGCATCTTAGACCCCGAGACGTTCGGGGAGGCGCACATGGCGGCGCCCCACGTCGAAAATTTGCGGATCCTGACGAGCGGCCCAGACGGCGAGGCCATGCCCGACGAACCAGACCAGCAGCCCGACCAGCCAGAGCCGGAGCCCCAGGCCCAGCGCCGCGGCGAGCGTGCCGTTGACCAGGGCGATCGCGCGCGGTGCGCCTGCCAGCAGGACAGGCTCGGTAAGGGCCCGATGGACCGGAGCGGCGAACCTGAGCGCGCGATCGCCGGCCATCAGATCACCGCCCCGCCGCCGAACGAAAAGAACGACAGGAAGAAGCTGGAGGCGGCGAAGGCGATCGACAGTCCGAAGACGATCTGGATCAGCCGTCGGGTCCCGCCGGTGCTGTCACCGAACGCCAACGCCAGGCCCGTCATGATGATGACGATGACGGCGATGATCTTGGCGACGGGCCCCTCGATCGACTCGAGGATCTGCTGAAGCGGCTCCTCCCACGGCATCGAGGAGCCGGCGGCGTAGGCCTGGGCCGACAGAAGGCTTCCCGAGACCGTCAGGCCGGCCAGAAGCCAGTGATCGACGCGCGGAAGACGGGCCCAGCGACGGGCAAGCGCAACGCCACAGGCGCGCGACAAAGTAAGGCTCGTGGACACGAACCAATCTCCTTTGGAATGTCAGGGGGTTGAGGGCTTAGGGTCTCAGGCGGGGCTGAGCTGGTAGGCGCCGTCGGGCGCCTGGCCCTCCAGGCGTGCAAGCTCGATCAAGCGTCGCTGTCGGCCGCGGCCGGCGAGTACGGCGATCAAGTCGATGGTCTCTGCGATCAGGGCGCGCGGCACGGTGACCACCGCTTCCTGGATCAATTGCTCAAGGCGCAGAAGCGCGCCGAGCGCCGAGCCGGCATGGAGCGTTCCGATGCCTCCGGGGTGCCCAGTGCCCCAAGCCTTGATGAGGTCGAGCGCCTCCCCGCCCCTCACCTCGCCGATGATGATGCGGTCGGGGCGCAAGCGCAGGGTCGATCGGACGAGATCGGTCAGGGAGACGACGCCCTCGACGGTCTGCATCGCCACCAGATTGGGCGCGGCGCATTGGATCTCGCCGACGTCCTCGCAGAGAATGATGCGATCGCTCGTCTGCGCGACCTTCTCCAGCAGCGCATTGACCAAGGTCGTCTTACCGCTGGAGGTCTGGCCGACCACCAGGATGTTGCGTCTCTCGCGAATAGCTTCCCACAGAACCAGCGCCTGGGCGGCGTCCATCACGCCCGTGCGGACGTAGTCGTCGAGGGTGAAAAGCTCGCGCGCCGGCTTGCGGATGGCGAAGGTTGGGGCGGCCACAACAGGCGGCATCTGCCCCTCGAACCGCTCCCCTGTCCCGGGGAGTTCGGCCGAGAGCCTCGGCCTACCGGCATGCACTTCGGCGCCGACGTGGTGGGCGACCAAGCGCATGATCCGCTCGGCGTTCGCGGCCGAAACCAAGAGGTCGGTGTCGACCAGCCCGGCGTCGAAGCGATCGACCCAGACGCGGCCATCAGGATTGACCATCAGTTCGGCCACGCCCGGGTCGGCCAGGCGAGCCAGCAGGAGCGGTCCGAGGGCCGAGCGGAGCATACGCTGGCTACGGGTCAGTTCGGCGTTTTCGGGCTGGTCCATCGCGGTCCCCGTGGTTCACGGGAACGAGTAAGAAGACCTCGGTCGAGCGAACTTCAACAGGCCGTCCGACAAGAGAAATCCCGCGAAACAATGGGACTTCTCAGCGTCGAAAACGCCTACGACCGCATCCGACGTATTGGAAGCGCAGCAATTGGGCCCATACAAATCGACAGGCGGCTCAGACGACCGCGGCCAGCATTGGGACCTGCTCGTGGCGAACCCACTCCCGAAAGATGTGACCCTCTGGGATCTGCGGACCTCGCTCCACAACGAGGACACCTACGTCAGCAAGGCGCTGCATCAACTGCGGCTGGCCCGCAAAACCCAGCCCGATGTCTGCCTGCGGCTAGGCACGACGGGCAACGGCACGATGCCGAACTACCGGCTGGAATCTCAGGGCGAGATCCTTGGCGCCAGAGACGGCGGCACCCACGAGCCCTGGACCGGCGACTACGACGCCACCCGCCCGGACAACTGGAGCGAAAAGACGATGTCGTTCGACGAAGTCGAGAGTCTTCTTCGCACCATCCGCTGCCTTTGACGGAAAGTGGGCCGATCACAGGTTACTCTGTGAGCAGGCTGATGGACCATCGCAATGCTCGGGTCCAGCGTTTGAGGCGTAGACCCGAACGCATTCAGTATCTCGGCATCAGGGAACTTGCCGCCCCCGCCGAACAAAGGAGATTTGCGCGGACCAAGTCGGCCGTCGTGCTCACGGGTCGGCGTCTAAACGGGGGCGACAGTCGCCGGGAGTAACAAGTCCGCGTCGCGATCGAAATACGTCGTCCTATGCACTCGAAGATATCTCCGATTGCCGTCTGACAACCCCTCGATGCGCAGCCCGTTGTGAAGGCCCAGTCGGTCGAGAACGGAAGGCTCCAGCATCGAGCTGCAGATCAGACGGCCATCATCATTAAACGATATCAATCCACGGTCGAATAGACCGTCCACGTGAACCGCGAGCAGCAAGCCATTGTCTGGGTCCCGCCGTTCCGCGTCGCTGCTATCACGCCAGGGCTTGAGGTGTGAGGCTCGAAGTAAGTCCTGCAATGGTAGGCCCGTTAGCGCGCAGCACCGCGACCATCGCTCCATCAAGTCTTTTCGGAACTGAGACTGCGCCAGTCGGACCGCTCGGAGAACCTGTGTCTCGGTGGGGCCGTCGGTGCGAGCCTCAGTTTGCCGAGTTGGGCCAGAACCTCCGCCTAGCGTCACCACAAATTCGGCAAGCGCCTCTGCACTGTCTACGTCAAAGTCGAGGCCATGCGGTCGCGGCGTAGAGCCGGTGTGCATCCGGGTCGGGAAGTGCAAGAAGGACTGGTTATGTACGAACCAATCCGCTGGCGTTGGTCGGCGAACGCCAGGGATCCGCCTTAGCGCGTCGCATCGGTCCGCGTTGCGCGGATCGATGACAAGCACAAAGCTATCGCTCTCGCGCTTCAGATAGATCACGAGGTCGCCACGTTGGGCCCGCTGCGACTTCACCTTCGCGGGTTCGAGGACGAAGCCCAGCCGCAAGAGCTCTTCGGCGACTTCGTCGACCGCCAGCGGCGGCCGGAACCCAGCATCCAAGCACCACACCACACCCACGGGGCTCGTGTCGGTGGCTTCCACGGCGGTTGCTAACCCTTCGTAGACGAACGAGTCCCGGTCGTTTTCACGTGTGAAGATGTGGACAGGGCAGCGGCCGCCGATCAGCTGGCGAACCTGCGGGTCATCCAGCTTGGATTCGCCCTTCGCCTCCCACACCAACCGGTCGCCGTCCCAGCGGTTTCGGTAATCGTGACCGGTGCGCCCCGCGACGCCTACGCCGGCGAAGATGTAAAACTCGCCACGATATTGGCGGTATCCTGTGTCCCAAGCTCCGCCACGCCCGGGATCGCCAACCCGAAAGCGTATCTCTGCTCTCGAGTAAGTTTGTCGAAGGGTGAACGCAGTTGGCGTAGGCATAGGAATTGTTAGCGGATAATGCTGCGACGTGACAACTTCTGCGCCGACCGCATTTAAGGCCCCTCAGTTACCAAGGGCCGCCGAGGTTGGCGCTGCGCCAGAAGCAGTCCTTCGCTCATCTCCAGGAAGTAGACACTCCGCTTTTTTCGCTCGGCGATAAAAGCTGCACCCCGCATCGGATGCCTCCTAGCTAGGTTCCATGTTCTCAGGCCTATACTCGGCCAGCATGCAGAGGGTGTTGACCAGCGACATCTCGCGAATGGTCCGACAGGGCGTCTCCAGAAGCGCCGGGCTGGCGAACATCAGGGCGGTGACCTGGGCGCGCGAGATAGCCACGTTGATGCGGTTGAGCGAGAACAGGAACTCGATGTCGCGAGGAAGTTCGTCCCCGCTTGAGGTCGTCATCGAGATCAGGCAGATCGGCGCCTCTTGCCCCTGGAAGCGGTCCACGGTCCCCACACGGACCGCGGGGGGAAGCGCGGCCCGCAAGGCGTTGACCTGGGCGTTGTAGGGCGCGACCACCAGGATATCTCCATGGCCGATCAGCCGCTCGCCGCCATCTCGGTCCCGGAAGGTGGCCCCCAGGAGTTCGTCGACCGCCGCGGCGATCGCGCCGATCTCCTCGGGACAGACCTGGGAACGTCCCACGTGATTGATCGGAGACAGGCATGCGCCGACCAGTTGCTTGCCGGCGGCGTTGGCCAGCACTTGCCGGGCCGCCCCTTCGTCGCTGCGCAACCGCCCTTCATAGACAGCCTTGGAGATGAACCCGCAGACGTGCGGATGCATGCGCCGGCTCAAGGGCATGAAGACGCCGCGATCGGCTGGCACGACGCGATGGCCGGCCATCAGGTATTCGAGGCAGGATTGGCCGCTCTGCCCTGGATGAAGGCCTTGCAGAGGCTGGGCCAGCTGCATGGGGTCGCCGACCAGCACCAGGTTCTGCGCGGACCTGGACATGGCGATCAGGTTGGCCAGCGAGACCTGCCCCGCTTCGTCGACGAATAGGTGACTGAAGGCCGCCTGGCCATATCGGGCAAAATGCCAGGCTGTGGCGCCGACCACGTGCGCGGCGGCGATCTCCGGCGCGTCGTTATCGTTGACCCGGGTGATGCCGGAGGCTTCCGCCTCCTCGCCATCATCCTCGGACGTCTTCTGCACGATGTTGCACCTGACACCCATCGCCCGGGCGCGCGCATCCACGGCTTCGAGCAAGTTTGCAATGGCCTTGTGGCTGTTGGAGGAGACGGCGACCCGCCGGCCGCTTTTTACCAGATCCACGATCGCCCAGGCGCTGACATAGGTCTTGCCCGTGCCTGGCGGTCCCTGGATCGCCAGAACCGTTCGATCCATGGCGGCGATGGCGCTGCTGGTCTCTTCCGGCAGGGCTCCTTGCGGATCGACCACGCCCTGGGGCCGCAGGCCGTTGGAGAACCTAGGCGGCGAACGCTGCAGCAGTTGCTCGATGGCCGGATGTGGAGCTCCGGCGATGAACCCATCCCTGACCGCGGCCACGGCGTCGCGCAACGGGCCGTTGCTGATCGGCTTGGGCGGAACGAGGTCGAGCCGCTCGGGCAGCACGAAATTCTTGGCCGTGCTCCTGAGGCTCAGGGTGCGGGCGACAGGATCAATATCCTTGAGCTCGACCGCGATCGGCGCGTCAGCCGGCTTGACGCATGGGCGCTTGCCCGATCGCAGCTTGGTTTCCTGTTCTGGAAAAGCATAGGTCCGCACGAAGGATCGCTTGTCTGGAACAGCAGGACCTGTCGCTTCGAGGCCGGCGATGCACTCCAGGTCCTCGATGAGGTCGTCGCTCTCACGCCCCAGACGATCGAAGATCGACCACCAGGTCGGCTTGTCCTCGCGGGCATGAAAATCGCTCAAGTCCATCAGGAGCTGGCCAACCTCGTCGCCATAGGCCTGGAAAACCGGCTCCAGCCGCACATGTAATTCAGCGAGGGCGGCGTCTTCCTCAGCCACGTTCGACAGCGGTCCGGCCTCGGGTGCGGGCCCCGGTTGCCGCCAGGCCATGCCCTTGGGGCGGACCTTCTCGACAAGCCAGTCACGGAGCAACTGGGTCGATCGGCAATCGGTCTCGTTGTAGTCGCGAATCTGTTCGAGAAGGGCCGCATCGCCCTGCTCGCGCCACTGCTCGTAGACCACCACGCTGGCACCGGCGGTCGCTACCTCGCCACCGCGCTTGTTCATGTAGAAGACCTCGAGATCCTTGATCGAATAGCCTCCCTCGGAAGCGACCAGTCCCCCCGCGACCACACGGAAGAGATCGACGAACCGCAGCTCCCGCTGCAGCTGGTCCATGGCCGCCTCGCCAGTGCGATGCTGCGCCGTCAGGCGACGGAGCGCGGCGACCTCGTAGTGGGCGTAGTGGTAGATGTGGGCCTTGGGGTGCCTGGCGAAGTGTTCGACCAGAAAAGCCAGCAGGTCAGCGACCGCCTTGCCCTCGGCGCCGCGGTCGTGGGCCCAGAACGCCTTGAACGTCCATTGCCCGCCGACTTTCAGCCAGAACCCGTGAAGATACTCCAGCCCTCCCGGAAAATAGGGATCGCCCTCGATGTCGTAGAAAACGTCGCCTTCATCCGGCTCGGGCAGAAGGCCGAAACCCCGCCCGGCCTCGTAGGGCTTCAGGAGAAAGGACGGCTCGCCGCCCGCCCGCCGCGCCGTCTGCAGGCGGGCCTGGGCCTGGAGCTTCTCCTGCGTTGGCCCAGCCAGGTTCGGAATCTTTCCGGAGAAAGCCGCCAATGCCGCCATTGACCGAACGCCGGCTTCCTCGATCTTGACCCTCTGGCCGCGGGTCGCACCCGCCACGAGCGCCAGGCTGTCGCCCTGTTCCCATTCCGTGCGGCACTTCGTACGCCAGCGGCAGAGGTTACATGCGCCAACCTGCTCGGGCCGTGTCGCGGGGCGCGACGCGACAAAGGTCTCCAGCTTGGACCGAGAAAGACGAGCATAGGCGGACAACTCCGCCAGCGACGCCGAGAACCGGCTGCCATCACCAAGCTGCAGATGCGCCTGCTCGGGGGGCAAGCCCTGTACATCGGCCAGCAGGTCCGAATAGAGCGCCAGCTGGAGAACGTGCTTGGGGTCTGGAGAGCGCCTCAGCTTGGTGTCGACGACCTCATAGGAATAGTCGCCCAGGGCGGAGGGCCTTTCGACGCGCTCAAGGAAGTCGGAGTAGCCGCCCCAGGCGCCGCCCAGGAAGGCGCCCTGGAAGATGACATCCGCGCCCTGAGCCAGAGCCTGTTGGGTAAGGGCGACCGATTGCTCCAGCGAGAGTCCGTCCTTGGGGATCTCGATGATCGAACGCCCTTGTTCCCTGAGGCTGGCGAGAAAGGCCAGCTCGTGATCATCGCCCTGCTTCTGGAGCAGCTGGGCCTCGGCGCTGTCGTCGTCAGGCTCCAGGTCGCCCAGTTCCAGTTGCCGCAGGTCAAGCGCGGTCGCGTGCGCGCAGCCCTTGAAGCGCATGAGGTCTGAAGCCGAGAGGCGCAGCGCGCCGTCGATCATTCGCACGAGCGTTTCTCCCTAATTCAAGCTACACCATGACGGGTGTATGCTGGACTGTCACGCATGAGGGGTGCGACTTGTCTTTCAACAAGGCCCAGGAACTCATTCGCCTAGCGACGATGGCCGCACGCCGGACGGGGGTGACCTTGGCCGACATCGAGGCGGAATTTTCGGTGTCTCGCCGCACGGCCCAGCGGATGACGGATGCGCTCTGCGCCAGTTTTCCGCTTACCGAGCACACGACCGAGGACGACCGCCGAGCCTGCTGGCGCTTGCCCACCCGCGCCATGGCCGCGCTGCTTACGCCCACGGCCGAGGAGCTCAGCGCCCTGGCCGCCACGCGCAACACCCTTCGTGTCGAGGGCATGGAGGCCGAGGCGAGACTGGTGCGCCAGCTTGAACTGAAGGTGCGGGCCCTGATCCCCGCCCAGACGAGCGTTCGGCTCGAGGCCGACGAGGAGGCCCTTCTCGAAGCCCTCGGCCATGCCGCAAGACCAGGTCCGCGACGGGCAGCCAACCCGTCGGTCGACGAGGCCATATCCGAGGCCCTGAAAGGCCCCTTCCTGCTGCGCATCCGCTACCGGGGACGAACCGATGAGGCGCCGCGCGATCGGACCGTGGCGCCACACGGGCTGTTGCTGGGCGTGCGCCGCTATCTCGTCGCACGCGACACCGCCAAACCCGCCGGCCAGCTGCTGCACTACCGAGTGGAAGAGATCGAACAGGCGGAGGTCCTGGCCGAGACTTTCGTCTCCGACCAGGGCTTCAGCATCCAGGCCCACGCCCAGCAGGCGTTTGGATCCTACATCAGCCAGGCCGAGCACGGCGAAGTGGTCTGGAAGTTCGCGCCCCACGCCGCGGCCCATGCTCGCCGCTACACGTTCCATCCGACCCAGACCTTGGAAGAAACCGCCGATGGCGGCTTGATCGTCCGGTTTCAGGCGTCGGGGCATCTGGAGATGTGCTGGCATCTTTATGCCTGGGGCGATGCGGTTGAAGTGCTCGCGCCTCGGGCGCTGCGCGACATGGTGGAGCGCCATCGAAGGGGCGACTTTCCCGCCTTGCCGTGAAGGCGGTGGCGATCGGAACGGACACGCCGTTCCGATCGCATCGCGATGGACAAGGTCCTAGCAGTCGGGCAGGTCGTCGAGGTTGTTCTTCGTCGAGCCGTCCCGCTGCGTGCGCAGGTACTTGCCGGTCGCGCCGTTGACGACCTTGATCTGGGTCGTCTGGCCGTCCGTCCACGACACGTAGTAGTCGTGGATCTTGTTCTCGATGTCGTAGATCGCGTCGGCCTTCAGGCGCGGCGACCACGTCTGCCCCGCATTGCAGAGCTTGGTGATGTCGCCGTCCTTATCCTTGCCGGACTTGTTCACATAACGCGTAGCCATGATCGGAAACCTCATTGGGGAGGGGGTGTTGACGCCCCACCTTGAGCTCCAGCCAGGTCAAAAGCTGTCACGGGAACAAAGCCAGTACCCCATCACGGGGTGATCGAAGGCGGCCAGCGATGCTCGATGACGCCGCCCCGCAAAGCCTATCGGCGAACCGGCGCGTTCGCCGCCCGTCAATCGCCGCGCTCGGATCGCCCTGGACGGCCTCGCTCACGCGGCACGGCGTCGGACTGTCGCAGCTTGATAAAGACATATCGGCCCGTCACGGCTTCGGGCCAGCCCAGGTAGAGGCGGCTTTTGCGCAGGGGCCCGATGAGGTCGACCATGTGGGGTCGAACCAATCCAGCCGCGTCCTGCGCAGTCCCGCTATCCTTGAAGTGGAACTTGAACCCAAGGCCATGCATGCGGACCATGAAGGCGCTCATCATGTCGTCTCCATCCTCGTAGAGAGGGATGATGGAGACCGCCGACCGTCCGAGGGACGCCTCGTGCGCCTCTGCCTCGGCCGGAATATCCAGGCTTACCAGAGCCCTCGGTCGCGGGCTTGTCAGGATTTCCGCGATCTGGGCCATGGGCGGCGGGGCTTCCCGGAAACGCCGTGGCCCCACCATGAATTCCATGCCCGACGCGTAGCAGCCGGCCATGGTCTTGAGCGCCCAAAGCTCAAGCGCCTCGCCGGACAGGATCGCCGCGTAGGGGCGCCGGCTGAGCGAGCGCCGAGTCGCATGGTCGCGCGCCTTGCCGACCTCGCGGAAAGCACGAAGCGCATGCTCGTCCAGAGGCGATAGGGCCTGGTTGTGGCGTCGGCAAAGCACCTTCGAAGTCAGGGCGTCAGGAGACAAGCGAAGGACAGGTTCGGCTTGCCAGGGCATGCCCTGGACCTTCACCTCAGGCCCCGCAATCATCCCGCGGCTGATATAGTGCTCGCGGCTGATCGCCGTTGAGCAATTGCACGAGGAGGCCAGGTAGCATCTGGGATGGGCGTACCCGGTCGGCTCGCCTGGCGGCAGTATCGAACCGAGCCGCAGATAGGGGCGGCCGTCCCGCTGCAGGCAGCAGCGACCAAAGACCAGCTTGCTTCCGCAGGGACATGGATCACCAACCTTCCAGGGTAAGTTCCAACTCGGCCTGGCGCTAACACTCCTGTCCATCCTCGCCCGGCTCCCCAGCCTCATCTCGCCTCGATGCGAGGGTGACAGGTTTTGACCTGCTCAACACGCACGATAGCCCCCAGCAACAGCTTGTCCCATCAAGCTCTGACAGGAGCGGCGCGTGTCACGCGACCACGTAGATCACAAGGACCTCGTCAGCTTCGCGCAGGACAAGGTCAATCTCCCGAAAGACAAGGCTGACGAGTACCGTGCGCAGGCCCGGCGCCTGCGTGAGAAGCTCGAGGGCTATCTCTCCGAACACCCCGACTTCACGCTCAAGAAGATGCTGTTGTCCGGAAGCCTGGCCAAGGGCACGGCGCTCCGTTCGCTCAACGACATCGATGTCGCCTGTTACATCAGCGGCGCCAATGCGCCCCAGCAGATCGACGCCCTGCTCGTCTATCTGGCCGAACGGCTGCGCAAGGCGTTCCCGAACTTCACGCCCGACCAGGTCCAGCCCCAGACCTACAGCGTCACCGTGTCCTTCAAGGGGACCGGACTGGACGTCGATATCGTACCCATCCTCTACGATGGCGATCCGGACTGGTACGGCAACCTCGTCAGCCAGGACGATGGCTCGTTCCTGAAGACCAGCATTCCGCGCCACCTGGAGTTCGCCAAGAAGCGCAAGCAGGCGCAGCCGAACGACTTCGCCCAGGTCGTGCGGCTCGTGAAGTTCTGGGCGCGACGCCAGAAAGCCGAGCGCGAGGGCTTCCGCTTCAAGAGCTTCATGATCGAAATGATCATGGCCAAGCTCTGCGACGATGGGCTCGATCTCTCCGACTATCCCGAGGCCCTGCAAAACTTCTTCACTTACCTGGCGCGTAGCGGCCTGAAGGACCAGATCGCCTTCACTGACTACTATGCCGCCAATACGGTGCCGGCCCATGCCGGACCGGTCCGGATCATCGACCCGGTCAACGCCGACAACAACGTCGCCCGCCTCTACACGACGGCGCAAGCGGCGGACATCGTCGACGCGGCCCTCGACGCCAGCGACGCGATCGACGCGGCGCTCTACGCCCCCACCAAGCAACTGACCGTCGCCTACTGGCAGAAGGTCTTCGGCTCCCAGTTCCAGGTCTGAGGCGCCCGATGTCGTACAGCTCCAGCTATACCGAGACGGTGACCTTCACGGTCACGCACGCCCGTCATATGGCCGCGAAGGTCGCCACCGACTTGAAGCGGATCCAGCGCCTCTACGGCTCGCCCAGCGACACGCGCATCGCCGAGTTCGAGGCCGAGGCGACCGAACTGCTCAAGGCCGGCTATCTGAAGGAGGTCACCTACGGCTTCCAGCGGAACGGCGCCTGGATCGAACCGACCATCCGCTACACCGCCAGGGACTTGGCCGAGGGCGCGGCGGGGGACGACGACCCGGGACGTATCCGTCCGGGCGCCGACGTCACCGGGGCTAAATTCGCCAGCTACCTCGTCTGCAGCACGGCCTGGGACGCGCTGACCTCGGCCCAGCAAACGGCCTTCGAAGCCACTTTGCCCTTCAGCCGCAACGGCGCAGCCGCGCCGACGATCAGCGGCTACCTCGCCCAAGATCGCACCTATTCGGCGGGCGGCCGCGCCCTCGATCGCGCTAGCGTCCGGAGCTTCTGATGAACACCAAACCCACCCTGGACGAGCTCTTCGAGCGCCGGATCGCATATCCCGACATCGACCCGCAGGCGCGTCTGAACCGCCTCGTAGGCCTGGACGAGCAGAAGGACCGGTTGACCAAAGTCCTGAGCTTGCTGGTCAATCCCGCCGGCCTCGACGCCTGGGCCGCGCGCCACCACCCCGGCGCCAAGTCGCTGGTCGATACCGTGGTGCGCCGGCCGCCGCTGGTCGTGCTGGCCGGCGACATTGGGTCGGGCAAGACCGAACTTGCCGAGACGATCGGCGACGCCGTCGCCCGCCAGGAGCGGATCGACATCACGCTCTATCCCCTCAGCCTGGCGACCCGCGGTCAGGGCCGGGTCGGTGAGATGACGCAGCTGGTGTCCGCCGCCTTCGACTACACGGTCGAGGCGGCCAGCAAGCTGAAGTCCCCAGGCAAGTCTCGCGGTGCGGTCATCCTGCTGATCGACGAGGCCGACGCCCTGGCCCAGTCGCGCGAGGCAGCGCAGATGCACCATGAAGACCGGGCCGGCGTGAACGCGTTCATCCGCGGCATTGACCGGATCGCCAATGCGGCGCTGCCGGCCGCCATCATCATGTGCACCAATCGCTTGAACGCGCTGGACCCGGCGATCCAGCGTCGGGCCGCTGACATCCTAACCTTCGGTCGGCCAAGCGACGCCCAGCGTCGTTTCATCCTGTCGAGCCGCCTGGACCCGTTGGGCTTCTCGCCGCAACAGATCGACGCCATGGTCGCGGCGACCGGTCCGCAGGTTGGAGCGCGTCCCTACGGGTTCACCTCGTCGGACCTGACCCAACGCCTGCTCCCCTCCATCGTGCTCGACGCCTATCCGCACAGGGCCGTCGATCCGGCACGGGCGCTGGAGTTGGCCCGAAGGGCGACGCCGACCCCGCCCTTCAAGGACGAGGCCGCCGCGACGGAGATCCGCCGATGAGCACCTGGTCGCTGCAAAAACTCCTGTCTGGGCTCCACGACGACATCCAGCTAAAGCTGGAGACCGTGCGCAAGACCCTCGGTCACCCCGGTACGAAGGGGGACGCCAGCGAGGCCGTCTGGCTAGAACTCCTGCAGAGCTACCTGCCGAAGCGCTACAGCGCCGCCTCCGCCCACGTGGTCGACAGCCTCGGCGGGTTCAGCGACCAGATCGACGTCGTCGTCTTCGATCGGCAGTACTCGCCCTTCATTTTCAGCTACCAGGGCGCAACGGTCATCCCGGCCGAAAGCGTCTACGCGGTCTTCGAGGCCAAGCAGGCCATCAACGCCGCGCAGGTCGGCTACGCCAAGGACAAGGTGGCCAGTGTTCGAGCCCTTCACCGAACGAGCCTTCCGATTCCGCACGCCGGCGGAACCTATCCGCCCAAGCCGCTGCAGCACATCCTAGGCGGCCTGCTCACCTTTGAGAGCGACTGGTCCCCTCCCCTGGGAGCGCCTCTGAAGGCCGCGCTGGCGACGACGTCTGCCCACGATCGCCTGGACCTCGGCTGCGTCGCCGCACACGGGCTGTTCTCTTGCGACAGCGGCGGCTGCCACGTCGTGGCCCCGATGGAAAAGCCGGCGACGGCGTTTCTCTTCGAGCTGATCGCGCGTCTCCAGGAAACTGCGACGGTTCCGATGATCGATATCCGGGCCTATGCGAAATGGCTGAGCGGCCCTAGCACCTAGCGGACCTTCCCAAGGTCAGCGATCAGTCAAATCCGGCCATAATCACTCTCCGCCAGGACCTCCTTCCTTAAGAGCCTCCCTTCCGACAATCGCCGCGCCAGCAGATCCACAAACGCGGCATAGCGCTCCTGCCCTTTCGCGCTCGCGGCGCGGTCCTCCGCCATCGACATTGCTGGCGTCACCTTCAGCCAAGTTTTCACCAGCAGCGCCAACGCCTCGGTCGCGATCGTCAGATCCCGCTCCAACCGGTCAAGCTGCCTCGCCTGTCGGTCGAGGCGCCGGGTGACCGCGGCTTCGGCGGCCTCCGCGGCATCTGGCGAGAGGTAGGACTCGATCGCCGCACGCGCGATTTCCGACTTACCCTTGCCCGTCCGTTGAGCCAGCGCGTCCAGCTTGCGGATCGTCTCCGGCGGCAAGAAAACCTTGGTCGCGATCTTCACGCATCACCGCCAAGCGGAATGCCGTCGTCGTGGTCCATTGCCGCCTGTCGCGCGACCCCAGCGAAACGCCGCTGGAGCTCTCCGCCCTGCTGCACCTCATCGCCATCCAGATCTTGCTCGGGCTCGTCCGATGGCGCCGGCGACATCGGCACATGCTCATGACCGGCCAATTCCGGCGCCTGCTGCAGGCCGCCCTCGTCACCCGAATCTAGTGCAGGTCGCACAATGCCAGCCCCGGACGCTGCAATCGAAAACCGGTCCCACGCTGATCCTTCGGCCGATTGAAGGGTAGTCGCCGCATCGCCGATCGGCTGCACGCGATCCGCCAAGCGTGCGTCAGCGAAATAGCGGATCTTGCGCGCTCGAATGGGCGGCGTGCCGGCGACGAAAATGATGGCGTCCTGCGACGGGAGCTGCATCACTTCGCCCGGTGTAAGCAGCGCGCGAGCGGTTTCCTGGCGCGAGACCATCAAGTGGCCAAGCCACGGCGACAGGCGGTGCCCCGCGAAATTCTTCATCGCCCGCATCTCTGTGGCGGTGCCAAGACTGTCGCTGACCCGGCGGGCGGTGCGCTCGTCATTGGTCGCGAACGCCACCCGCACATGGCAGTTGTCGAGGATGGAGTTGTTGGGCCCGTACGCCTTTTCGATCTGGTTCAGGGACTGAGCGATCAGGAACGTGCGGATTTTGTAGCCAGCCATGAAAGCGATCGAGGTCTCGAAAAAATCGAGGCGCCCGAGCGACGGGAACTCATCGAACATGTAGAGCAGCGGCCGTCGCGATCGCGAGATCTCCAGTCCTTCGGTCAGGCGCCTGCCGATCTGATTGAGCATCAGCCGAATCAGCGGCTTGGTGCGGCTGATGTCGGACGGCGGCACCACCAGGTAGAGGCTCACTGGCTTGTCGGCCTCCACCAGGTCGGCGATCCGCCAGTCGCACCGCGAGGTCACCGCGGCCACCACCGGGTCGCGGTAGAGCCCCAGGAAGCTCATCGCCGTCGAGAGCACTCCACTGCGTTCGTTGTCGCTCTTGTTGAGGAGTTCGCGCGCCGCGCTGGCGACGACGGGATGGACGCCATCGCCAAGATGCGCTGTCGTCATCATCACCCTGAGCGTCGCCTCGATGCTGCGCGATGGGTCGGCGAGGAAGTTGGCGACGCCGGCGAGGGTTTTGTCGGCCTCGGCGTAGAGCACATGCAAGATCACACCGACCAAAAGGCTGTGGGAGGTCTTCTCCCAGTGATTGCGCCGCTCGAGCGCGCCTTCCGGGTCGACAAGGATGTCGGCGACGTTCTGGACGTCTCGGACCTCTGTCGGGCCTGGGCGAACCTCCAGCAGCGGATTGTAGGCGCTGCTCGTTGGATCGGTAGGGTCGAAGCGCAGAACGTGACCGAAACGCGCCCTGGCGCCGGCGGTGACGCTCCAGTTCTCCCCCTTGATGTCGTGGATCACCGCCGAGCCGGGCCAGGTCAGCAGGGTTGGAACGACGAGCCCCACGCCCTTGCCGCTTCGGGTCGGCGCAAAGCACAGCACGTGTTCGGGACCAGAGTGGCGAAGGTAGTGGCCGTCGAACCGCCCGAGCATCACACCGTGCTCGCCAAGAAGGCCTGCGGCGCGAAGATCCTGCAGGTTGGCCCAGCGAGCCGACCCATAGGTCGTAACGGACTTGGCCTCGCGGGCGCGCATGATCGACATGGCGATTGCCGCGCCAACGCCGAGCAGCGCGCCACCGGCCGCGATGAAAGCGCCGCGCGCGAACACCGACGGCGCATAGGCATCGAATATGAACCACCAGACGAAGAAGGCCGGCGGCGGGTAGATGGGCTGATCACCCAGCTCAAACCACGGCGGACCAAGTCGAGGCTGGTACCCCAGCTGCCAGGCGGTCCATTGCGTCGCCAGCCATACGCCGCCGATCACCAGGGCCGCGACGACGATGATCTGGCCCCATAGAATTTTCGTACCGCTCATCTGCTTGCACCTTCAAAGGCCAAGCCCGCGCTTCTTCCGCAAAGTCCAATCCATCCCGGTCTTCATGACCGTCCCCCGCACCTCTTGTCCGATCTCGCTCTCCAGCGCCCGGGTCCAAGGCACGAGCTGGAACCCCATCCCATCGTCGATCATCGCGAACCGCCCTGAGGCGAGGTCCAGGCGGCGCACATAGGTCCCCGCGACGGTCTCGCCCTCCCCCGCTGGCGCAGTGCTAGCTCGGGCGCCAAGTTCGGCTTTCACCCGGGCGAGTTCCCCGTCGCGGAGCTTGGCGATCAAGCCAGGCGCCGGCTCGAACCGGCCATCGCGAACCTGCCCAAGCCCCTGTCCGGCCAAGTGGGTTTGTCGCGCTGCGAGCGCGTTTCGAACCTCCACCCCAAACCCTCGCCTGGCGAGCGGCGCCGGCTCAGCGACGACGAGTTGGCGATCAAGCCAGGTGGCTCCATCAGCAGAGACCTGGGCCTGGATCGACAGATCGGCGCGGTGGATAAGCTGCGCTCCCGCTTCACCGCCGTTACCACCGCGCACTTCAACAAGACCGCCTACAGGCGTGTCGCCCGCCGCGCCCAAGTCCTTGAGCCTGATGTGGTGCAAACGACCGTCGGTCCCATCGACAACGACGAAGGCTTCGCCATTGAGCTCGTCGTGGAGCCCGCGTTCGACAAGCCGGCCCACGATCGGCGCCTCAATCCGACCGCCCTGAATGACGAGGTCTGCAGCGTCCCGCTCTTCAGCGCCCATGGCCTGGTGCAGCGACTTGATGATGTCCCCACGGAGGGCGAGTTCGCGCATGCGCGCCTCAAGATCAGTCGCCAAACGCCATCGCCCCGGAGCGACCTCGTCAGCCAGACCGTACCGCTCAAGCACCTGGGCCCGCCCGATGAGCCTCCTGTAGTCACTGGATCCGAACCGATCCGCAGGACGAAGATCGACAACGCCATCGCCCCTCGCTGCGATATCTCGCAACCGTCGATCAAGGCTGGTCCACCGCTCCGCCTTGACCTCCCGGTCGAGGGCCTGATCGATCTCCTTCTGGGTTCGGGGCCCGAGTTCCTCGGTCATGAGAGCTTCGGCCCGCTGGCGAAGCCCCCGGCTGATGTAGTCGCGACTAATCACCAGATCAGCGCCGTCATCCCCGACGCCCCGGACAAGCACGTGGAGGTGCGGATTGTCGGTGTTCCAGTGGTCGACGGCGATCCAGTCCAAGGCTGTGCCCAAGTCGCGTTCCATCTGCGCCATCAGGTCACGAGACGTTGCTCGAAGGTCAGCCAGGCGGTCGGCGTCCTCCGGGGAAACGATGAAACGGAAGTGATGGCGGTCGGTCTCGCAGCGGGACGCAAAGGCTTCGTGATCGGCGACGCCGTCGCGGTCGAAAGCCTCACCGGCTCGGCCATCCCTGCCGGCGCCGCCCCGGCGCAGGTAGTAGAGGTGCGTCCCCAGGCTGGCGGCCCGAAACCGCGCGCCCTGGTGACGGACGACACGCGCCTTGACCACGACGCGGCGTGTGCTGGCCCGCTCAGCCGAGACGCGCCCTCGCCCGAATGACCGACTTCGCACGGCGCGGCCTTGACTGATCATCCCGCTCGAGGCGCGCCGGGTGGCGGCGATGACGTCGGCGGTGAAAGCCCGGACGCGCCCTTGGCCTTTGCCGCGATCACCGAGCCGGCCAAGCCGTAGCTCGAATTCATCGTCACGACCCATGGCAATGGCCCGTTAGGTGAAAGGTCCCTATCAAGTCGCTGTTTCTAAGGGACTTTCGCTGATCACAGGGCCGCACGCGATCTGCAGGTCCCTCGAAATCACCAACACCATCAGGGACTTGCGCAGCAATGGTCCCTGTCCTTTTAACTTGCCTTAGACGTTGCCTTTGGAGGTGAGGCTTCCCTCGCCTCTCTTCCTCGCTGCCCAGAACCATCCCGGGCCTCTGACGCTCGGAGGTCATGGACGGGCTCCAGCCAGTTCGGGACGCGGTCCGCCAGCCACGAACAGGCCTGACGAGCGCCAATCGATGACGACGGTCGGCGCCGCTTCAAGACGCACCAAAGGGGCCAACCGGGCCACATAGAGACGGGTTTCCATCGGCAGCCCCCGCTCGCCAGCGAGGTATCGTGCGTAGCGATCCGGCCCAGCATTGTACGCAGCAAGGAAGCCAGGCGACCCGAAGCGATCGTGCATGCGGCGCAGGTATGCCGCGCCCGCCATGACGTTGGCGCGCGGCTCAAACGGATCCTCGCCCAAGGCGTGCTGCGCACTGAGCTCGCGCCAGGTCGAAGGCATCAACTGCATCAACCCCATCGCGCCTTTGGGCGAGATGGCCCGAGCGTTCCCGCCGCTCTCGACGCGGATCACCGCAAGCAGCCAGGCGCGAGGAAGCGCAAACTTGGCCGCGGCTTCATTGACAGCAAGACTGACAATCAGCGCTTGGTTGCTGGGGGCGCTCTTACCGTCCTCGGACACCGCCGCGCGGGCCAAGCCGCAATGCGCAAACAGGCATAGGATCGCAGCAAGAAATGCGGCCGCGCGCGCCGCGCGCGAAGCTTTTCCGTCCAACGGTGACACCACGAGCGTGCGAGCCGGCTGGTCGCCGTCAAGGACAAGGCGCGAAACGCGCCGGCCTACCGGCCGTCCTTGACCGCGCCGGCGCCGCCCCGCCGACGGGGTCTCGACCGGGACGGGGAAAGGACCGGCAAACCCACCGAACAGGGAAAGGGAGGTTGCGTCGCTCATCAGCGCGCTTCCCAGGTCCAGAGGGCGCGCGCACGACCGACCACGCCAGACGTCGGCAGTGGACCGAAGTAGCGGCTATCGAGACTGTTGGAAGCGCGGTTGACGAGCAGGACCTCAGCGCCGAGCCGCCGGCATCCGACGAAAGCCGGCAACATCCGTCCCCAGCGATCGGCGGACTTCACGCTCGCGATGCGCACACCGTCTACGAAAAGCTGACGATCCCGCCCGCAAACCTCCTGGCCCTCGCCTGCCGCGACGATCTTGAGAAGCGGCACATTGGCGGGAAGGTAGTGGCGGCCGGCCAGCCAACGGGCGAGCGCCGGCGGTGGATAAATTGCGACAAGGTCCCCGACCTCAAATCGCCCTGGCGTGACGGTGTAAAAGCCAAGCGGCGCGCTCGCCGTGGCGTTGAACAGCAGCCGCGGCGCGCGATCCCCGTTGCCGGCAAAAGCGATCAGCGCGCAGCCAAGCATCGCCCCTGCGAGCACGGGATGAGCAGAGGGGCGGTTCATGGCAGAAGCGCCCGGCGCAGGAGCCACGCGCGGTGTCGGGCACGGTCGTAAGCGCGCGGTGGCAGCCCGACCGTGACCCGGGCGCCAACGTGTCGCCAGTAGTCTGGCGCTGTCGACACCGGCGACAGGCCAATCTGCTCGACACCATCGATAGCTTCGAGCACAGCCTGGACTTTGGACCATCCCGAGATGTCGAGCAGGATTTCCGCGCCCGGCGCGACCTCCGGATAGGTGGTGAAGGCCGAGCCTGGCGCGACCGCGCGGAGCACGGCGATCCGGGAGTCGACCGTACCGTAGGCTTCCGCCCGCCACCTCACGAAGGCGAACACCGCGCCCGGCGCGAACATCACCGTGCGACGGCGGCGATCTAGGACCTGCTCGGCGACCGGCCGTCCAAACCGCAGCCAACGCTCGATGCGATCCTTGAGGAAGACCAACTCGACGCGCGTGAAGTTGGGCGACGTCGCTTCAGGCGTCATCGCGACGCCCCGCATAGGCTGGGGCTTGCGCCGCGTGGGGCTTGGCGGGTCGCACGACCGCCGCGTCGAGATCGCTCGTCGAGCGTCGCGCGCCGTGGCGGGACCATGCCTGGATGTCGCTTAGAGTGTAGACGACGCGCCCGCCATTCTTTCGATAAACAGGGCCCGTGCCGTAGCAGCGATGCTTGGCAAGCGTGCCGACGGAGAGGCGCAGGATCTTGGCGGCCTCTGGCGCAAGGAGGAGACGCTCGAGGGCGTCCCCATCGAGAGGGGGCATGGCGGGGTCCTCGACACCGCCGGGAAGACCCGGACATCGGGCGGCGGTTCGGGGAAAGCCTGGCGCTGAGAGGCAACGCCGCCGGATGGCGAAGACCGCCCTCCCCCAATTTCGCCACCCTTTAGAAGCCGCCCTTTAGAAGACGAAGGTAGCCGCCGGTCATCAGAGCCCGACCGCGTCGGACCAGGCGGATCGTGGTGTCGCGCAGCGACGAGGTCTTGAATGGCGCTTCGTCTTCGAGTTCGCCGAAGATCCGCGTGGCGATATCGCGATAACTGCGCCCTTCCAGCGCGCCATCGAGCGCGAAGAGTGCTCGCGCCAAGCGGTCTCGCTGCGTCACCGACAGGCGCGATCTTGGCGCGACATCGGTCTGTTCCGCGCGCCGCAAAGCCTCGACCGCTCTGACCCGCAGACTGAAATCGGCGTCGAACGACAGGACGACGACCAAGGGCCCTTCAGGCGCCGTCTTGCCCCGGAGCAGCACCTGAAGCCCGCTCGGCAGCCTGATGTGTCGGCCATCAACTCCCAACACCTGAGCATGGCGATCGATGGTCGAGGCGCGAGGCTTGCCGAACGACGCTTGCTCGACGGGAACGACCAAGCCTGGCGCTACATCCTCGCGCCAGACGACCTGGGCATCCTCCGCCGCGAGCTCAGGATCAGCGGTCGCCGCCAGTCCCCAGCGCTGATCGATCACGCCGCCGTCGCGCCGAACGCGCTCGAAATCCTCACGATACTCGGGATTGCGCCGCAAAAATTCCCAGCACAGCGCAGGCACGGCGAGGACGGAAAACGCGCGCCATCCGCCGCCGGCGCCGCCGCCCGGCGACCGACCCGGTCCCGAAGTGGCGAGCGGCGCGGCCATTGCGCCATGGCGTCAGAGCGGCGCCGCAAGCGCACCGAAAAGTGTCTAGAAGCTACGCCAGAGGCGCGACTTAACAGCGATTGTCGAATATGACCGGCAACGATCCTGCTGCGCGCAGGCGGCGTTTTTCGGCGTCAGACGCGAACGGCTGCGCGCTTGAGCGAAACTAGCCTTTGCGGAACGCCAGCGCGGCTTCGATCAGTCCTTTGACCGCTGCAAGGTCAGCGTCTGACAGGCCCGCGAGCAAATCAACGATGTCAACGAGAGGATCATCCCGTCCGTCGCGAGCAGCGAACTCGCCGATGCCGAACAAATCCCGGGCATCGACATCAAGCGCTCGGCTCAACCGCACAATGGTTTCAAAGGTTGGACCGGCTCTGCCGTTCTCGATGTTCTGAACGGCTCCAGGCTGGCGGTCGATGCGCTCGGCCAGTTCTGCCTGGGTGAGATTGGCGCGCTTCCGCAAGTGGCGAACCAAAGCTCCGACCTGCTCCTCCAGCGATGCCATTCAGCTGCCCAACCTCACTCGACTGGGCAGATGTTCGGGTAGCCGATCCGCAACACACAGCTTTTCAAAACGTCGATTTATATAAAATTGATCTTTCAAAAACTGCTTTGCTGTAGGATTCTGTGGGGAACCTCAGGTGGATTTCCCGCAATGGATGGCTTTCCCACTCAGGCGGTCGGCCCAGCCGATCCGTCCCCAACCATGGAGTCGCTGTTTCGCCGGTACGGAGCCTGGCTGCGCAAGGCGCTGCAGCGGCGATACGGCGACATCGCTGACGACCTCACGCACGAGGCAATGCTTCGCGTCGCCGGGCGCGAAGGAGAAGTCCGGCACCACAAGGCTTTCCTGCTCACGGTCGCCGACAATCTGGCTCGCGATCGCATGCGCAAACTCCAGCGCGAAAACGACCACGCGACTGACCGAGAGATGTTCCTGCCGCGATCGACCGAGGCGCCGCAGGAGCAAGCGCTATTGTTAAAGCAGATCGTGCTGGCTCTACCGCCAGAGTTGCGCGATGTTTTCGTACTGACCCACATCCAAGGGCTGACCTATCGCGAGATCGCTGCGCTTCGGGGGATTCCCGAACGGACCGTCAAGGATAGGATGCGCAGGGCCTTGGCCAGAACGTCAGCGGCCATGCGGGACTAGGACGGCGATCGAGATGATCAAAGACCGGAAACGAGCGCCTCGCCGCACAAAGCAGGCCGCGGACTTCTTCGTCCGTTTGAACAGCGTGCCGATTGGCCAAGAAGACATCGAAGCCTTCTCCGCCTGGCGACGGGCCGACCCGGAGAACAAGGCCACATACGAGCGCCTTGAGGACATCTCGTCGACAATGTCGCAGATGCAAGACGATCCGGATTTGCGCGCGGCCGCCGCCGAAGCGATGGCGCGGGGACCCGAAGTCGTCGCCCTTCCCGTCCGGCGCTCTGCGGTTCAGATGCGCGTGTTGATCGGTGCTGGCGTAGCCGCCTGCGTCATTGCAGGCCTGGCCTCGGCGCTGATCTTGGGCCAACCCACGTACTCGACACGCGTGGGCGAGACGTTCAGTGCGCGACTGGAGGACGGCTCGCTCGTCCAGCTCAGCACCGACAGCAAGGTCCGCGTGCGCTACAGCCGCAGCGAGCGGCGCATCGAACTGCTGCGCGGCCAGGCCTTCTTCGATGTTGCGCACAATACCGCGCGTCCGTTTGTCGTGGCTGCCGCGGAAACCGAAGTTCGCGCGCTTGGCACGCGGTTCGAAGTCCGACGGACTAGCAAGCGTGTACTGGTGACGCTGGCGCAAGGCAGCGTCCAGGTCACCGATCAGGACGCGCCCAAAGCGTCCTGGCGGCTCACGCCTGGTCAGGCGTTGGCCATCGAAGACAAGGCGCCAAGCAAGGCCCACCTCGTCTCGGTCGACGTATCCAACGAAACGAGTTGGACGACGGGTAAGCTGAAGTTCCAGGACGCGGTCCTCTCCGAGGCCGTTGCGGAGATGAACCGCTACTGCAAGGAGAAGATCGTTCTCGGCGCCGGCGTCCCCGCCGACCGCCGTATCACCGGCGTGTTTCCCGCCGGCCAAAACAGCGACTTCGTAGCGGCCGCCTCGTCTCTCTACGGCCTGACGTCGGCCAAACGTCCGAACGGCGATATCGAATTGCAACCCAAAGTCGCCACCCCATCTTAGCGTCACAAATTTTTTAGCAGGGCGCTGTCCTCCGACGCTTTCGCAGACGTCTCAACCGCGCTCACCGGCGACAACGAGCTTGATCATGGCGATCGAGCCCGCTGGTGGCGGGGGAAACGTAAGATGACGCGAGACTTCCTTGAACACTTCAGGACCACCTCGGCGGCCGCATTGATGCTGGCCGCCGCGGTCGCTCCAAGCGCCGCGAAGGCGCAAGAACCGGCGGTCAGCATCGCCCTGCCCTCCGCGCCGATGCAAAAATCCCTCGTGCGCCTGGCCGACCAGGCCAACATCACGATCCTGTTCGAGAGCGACCTGGTGGCGGGCATGACCGCGCCCCCGCTCGAAGGCCGCTACACCGCTCGGCAAGCTGCCGAACGGCTGCTGGCTGGCAGCCGCATCAGTGTTGACCAGGTCAAACCCGGGGTTCTGGTGCTCCGCGTGGCCAAGACGCCCGTGAGCGACGTGCGCCCGGCCGGCGCCGACGCCGCGTTCGCGGCGGCCGCGTCCGATCCGCAATCTGTGCCCGAACCCGCGACCGTGGTGGCCGAGATCATCGTCGGCTCGCACATCCGTGGCGTGACCGACAGCGCCTCTCCAGTCATCGTGATGAAGCGCGATGATCTTGACCGGCTCGGCTACACCAGCGTTGCCGATGCGCTCACGTCACTCCCGCAAGCTTTCGGCGGGACCGCCAGCGAGGACAGTGTCTCGACCGGCGCGGATCCAAATGGCACCAACATGATGCGCGGCACCGGCGTTGATCTGCGTGGCCTCGGCGCGGACGCAACGCTCGTTCTCTTCAACGGCAAGCGCATGGCCGGCGCCGGCGCCTACGGTGACTTCGCCGACGTCTCTTCCATTCCGTTCGCCGCGATCGGGCGTGTCGATGTGTTGCTCGATGGCGCCTCGGCTCTCTACGGCTCGGACGCTGTGGGCGGAGTTGTCGACATCCGCCTGCGCACCGATCTGGATGGCGCGGAGACCCGAGTCTCAGGCGCGAGCGCGACCAAGGGCGGCTACAGCCGCTACCTGGCCAGCCAAGCCGTCGGCAAGATCTGGTCGGGTGGCGGGGTTCTCGCAGCCTACGAATATACCCGCAATGAGCGCCTGCGCGCGGCCGACCGCGCCTATGCTGGCTATGCGGATCTGCGCCCGTTTGGCGGCAGCGACTGGCGCAGCACGATCAGCCAGCCAGCCAATATCCTACGCTCCAACGCCGCCGGCGCCTTCGTTCCGACCTACGCGGTCCCAACCGGGCAAAGCGGCGTCGGCTTGAAGCCGAGCGATTTCGTGCTGGGCAGCGTCAACTATCAGAACCAAAAGCTGCCCTACGACGTCGTTCCCAAGTCGACACGACACAGTGCGGTCATGTCGTTCCACCAGACCCTCGCCGGCCTTGAACTGGCGGCCGATGTGCGCGCCGCGCGGCGCAAGATCGAGAGCCGCAACACTGCCCCGACCACCACGCTGGTGCTGACGGCGGCCAATCCCTTCTACGTTTCCCCCACCGGCCAAACCTCCGAACGCATCGCCTATTCCTTCCAGAACGAGCGCGGTGGCGTCTTCAATTGGGGCGTCTCCGAGAGCCTGGGCTTAAGCCTAGGCGCCAAGACCTCGCTGGGCGCGGCATGGCGAGGCGAACTGACCGGGACCTATGCGCAGGAACTGGGGATCAGCCGCAGCAGCGGCCAGGTCAACAGCACCAACCTGAGCGAGGCCGCCGGCCTAATCGCCGACAATCCGCTGACGCGCTTCAGCGCCGCACGCGACGGCTACTTTAATCCGTTCATCGGCAAGGGCTCCAATCCCGACGCCGTGCTCGACTTCATCCTCAGCGGCTGGGACATCTCCAAGGCCCGCAGCGAGCACCATTCAGTCAATCTCGCCTTCGACGGACCGCTCGTTCAGCTTCCCGGTGGAACGCTACGCTTGGCTGTGGGGGGACAGTTGCGCCGAGAAGAACTGCGCACCAGCGGCGCGCGCTTCCTGTCCGGTCTCGCGCCGACCGACAAGGTTCGGCGCATGTTCAGCCGGGACGTCCGCAGCGCCTATCTCGAACTGAACGCGCCGTTGGTCGGGCCCGACAACGGCGTTCCGCTCGTCGAGCGCCTGGAATTGTCTTTGGCCGGCCGGGTCGAAGACTATGACGACGTCGGCTCCACCAAGAACCCCAAGGTCGGCGTTATCTGGGCTCCGAGCACCAACCTGACCTTTAAGGGGACGTACGGGACCTCGTTCCGGGCCCCCGCGCTATCGGAACTGAACTTGCCCTACACGATCTCCCAGATCCCGATCACGGCGACGGGCGGAGGCCAGCTTCCGACGCTCGTGTTCCAGGGCGGCAATCCCGATCTGCAACCGGAAACGGCAACGTCTTGGACGGCGGGTCTGAGCTTCACGCCCAACGCCGTACCCGACCTGACTCTGGGGCTGACCACCTATCGTACGATATTCAAGAACCGGGTGGGCGCGCCGATCGTATTTGCCCAGGCGCTGACGTCTCCAGAGTTCGCGCCGTTCCGAACCTTCGTCAGCCCGGCCAGCAATCCGGCCGATCGCGCCAAGGTCCTGGCGCTGCTCGCCGACCCGCACGCCAGCGGAACCGGCGCCTTCGACGTCAACAGTTATGGGGCCATCGTCGACGCTCGCAACGTCAATACCGGCAGCCTCGATGTACGAGGCCTCGACGCCACCGTCGCCTATGAGACGACGGTCTTGGGCGATCCCTTGGCGCTGAACGCGAGCCTCTCCTGGCTGACCCACTATCGCCGCAAACTCACTCCGACCTCCACGCCCAACGAGTTGGCCGGTCGCGCGGGTTATCCTGCCGACCTTCGAGCGCGGATTTCGGCGACGTGGACTCATGGCCCCGCGTCGATCACCACGACCCTAAACCATGTCGGCGATAGCTATTCGGCGACGATGGTGCAGGTTCGCCCGTGGACCACGCTTGATCTTCAAGCGCGCTGGCGCGGCGAGTTCGCTCACGTCAGAGGGCTGACGGCGTCCTTGAACGTTCAGAACCTCTTCGACCAGGATCCCCCGTTCTACGACAACATCCTGGGCATCGGGTACGACCCCGCCAATGCCGATCCCCTTGGGCGCATGGTCACGCTGCAGCTGACCAAGGTCTGGTAGCGCCCTCCCCTAACCCCGAAAATCGGAGATGAAACCATGCGACGCTTGGCGGCGCTTGCGGTCGGCTGCGCGCTGATCATTCCTCACCCAGCGCTTGCAGCGCCCTACACTGTCGAGCGCCTGCTGGCGCTGGAGGAGCTCGGGCCGGCCCGCCTGGACCCCACCCGGCGCTGGCTAATCGTGCAGCGCTACGCGGCCTGGAACACCGCACCGGCCTACGATCTGGACGCCTATATCCGGCTTGGCCTAGGCCGCGTGCAGGTCTTCGACCTGGCCGCCGGCGGCGCTGAGCGACAGCTCGGCTTACCGCCTGGGCCAGGCTATACCGCCCTGGGCGCGTCCCCAGGCGGGCGCTGGCTGGCGATCGGCCGCCTAACCGGCCACGCGTTCGAACTTGGCGTGGTCTCCCTGGACACCAATGAAGTCCGTTGGCTTGGCCTGAGCCCACGCCAGCAAGTCTGGGGGCCCAGCGTCGTCTGGCGTTCGGACGACGAACTGCTGGTCGCCGCGCGACCAGAGGACTTCCCAGACATCCAACTGGGATTTGGCTTTCAGGGTCGCGACCGCATAGACGCGCAATGGGCCGCCACAGCGCGCGGCGAGGCCGGTGCAACGGTGCTGGGAAGCGGAGCCTATGCCAGCGTCCGCGCCAAGGCGCCCACGGTCGGCCTCGTCTCGGTGAACCTGAAAACGGGGCAGCAGGCCGTGGTCATTCCCGGTAGCGTGCGCGACATGGCGCTGTCGCCTGACGGTCGGACGATCGCCGCCCTTATGGAAGGCGAGGACGTCCAGCTTGACCTGCCCGAGCCGACGACTTCGGCATCCGACCCGGTGCGCACCACCATGATGCTCGCCGATCTCACGACCGGCCGCACGGTGTCGCCCTGCCCGACCTGCGATCCGATGGTCCGGTTCCTTAGCTGGTCTCCCAACAGCCGCGAACTGTTGGTCTTCGCCCGGCAAGGAAGGACGAGTTTCAAGCAAGGGAAGTTCTGGCGCTACGCGATTAGCGGCACAGCCGCGCCGGTCGATCTTGGCGGTCTCGCGCCGGCCTTCGCCGAGACCTATGACACGGCGGGCATGGCCCTCGGCGGCTGGCTCAATGGCGCGCCGGTGATTTACGCCCGACCCAAGGACGGCGGCCGTGCTGACTACTGGCGCATCGGCGGCAAGGGTCCCACCAACCTCACCGAAAAACTCCCCACCGGCGCTCGGGCCATTGGCGCGAGCCCGAATGTCTGGGCGATCGCCGCAGGCGGTGCGGTCTGGCGAGTGGCCACGAGCAGCGCCCAGCCCTGGAACGTCCCCCGCGCGGCGGTCCAGTCCCTGGCGACGCCGCCAGCGGGGTTCCGGGGCGGGCAGAACTTTGTGCCTGCGCTCGAAGACTTGGCGCTCACCGATCCGTCCGTGAAGCCGGACGCTCCCTGGCCGGGCCTGAGCCTGGCGCGGCCACCCGAACGCGCTCGGATCGCCAGCGCAAGCGCCGAAGCCGTCATTACAGTGAGCAAGGACGAGTACGGGGTCGAACGTGTCGGCCTGGTCGTCCCAGGCGACGCGGCAAAAACCTTGGTGACGGTCAACGGTCCACTCACAGGCGTCGAAGCGGCGATCGCCATCCCTCTCCACCATAAGGGGCTCGACGGCAGGGACCTGACGAGTTGGCTCTATCGGCCGCCTGGTGCGAAGGCCGAAGAGCGCCTGCCCGTCGTCGTTCTGCCCTACCCCGGCGACGTCTCCAACGCCGCGCCGCGCGTGCAAGAACCGGGTGTGCTCTATATGTCGGTCAACGCCCAGGTTCTGGCCGCTAACGGCTACGCGGCCATCGTGCCGGCAATGCCATACCTCGCCGGTCGCGAGCCCATCGACGGCCTCGCCGACCAGATGCTCGCGCCCGTCGACGCCGCGGCGGCGCAACGCCTGATCGATCCCGACCGTGTGGCGATCTGGGGCCACAGCTACGGCGGAACGGCGGTGATCGGCGCGGCGACGCAAAGCCCGCGCTTCAAGGCGGTGATCGCAACCGCCCCGACCGTTGATCTCGCCAGCGCCTACGGTCGGATGGGACCGGTTCAGTATGCGATCCCTGAGTCTGGTGTGACCGTGTTCGCCTCGTCGGGCTGGCAGGAAAGCGGCCAGGCGCGAATGGGCGTGCCGCCCTGGAAGAACCCGCCACTCTATATGCGAAACAGTCCGATCACCTTCGTCGACAGGATCACCGCGCCAGTGGCGATCTTCCACGGTGATAACGACAAGGGCCTCGACCAGTCCCAGGCGCTCTACGGCGCGCTCTATCGGCTTGGCCGCGACGCCACCTTCGTCACCTATCGCGGCGAGGGCCACGTCTTCTACGCACCCGGAAATGTCCGCGACTACTACAGCCGCGTCCTCGACTTCCTGAGCAGGACGATCGGGCCGCCCCATCAAGGTCCGCCGCCCTAGTCGGGCGATGATCCAGCCAGGCGCTCTGTCCAGCGCCTGGCCCAAGCCTCCAGTGTCAGAAGGACGAAGACCTCCGAGGTGATGTTCGTCCAGACGAGGCGTTCAGAGGTCAGTGCGGCATCCAAGCGCTTGCGATCGAGCAAGCCTTGCTCGACCAATTGGCCATCCAGGAGAAAGGGTCGAACGTCCTCGAGGCTGCGATTGAGGCTCTGCGCGAAATAGCTCGATAGCGCCCCCTTGCCGCGGCGGTCCAGGATACCCGGCGGCAGCCGATCGGCGAAGGCCGCGCGCGCGAACGGGCGATCTTGCTCGCCGACAGCCAGCCGGCCCGCCGCTAGCGACAGGCAAAATTCCACGACCGGCTGGCTCATAAGGGGATCGACAACCAGTCCGGCCTGGCTTCGCTGGCTCTCGCCAAAGGCGCTGAGGCCGTTGACCATGGCCATGATCTGTAACTGCTTGGCGGGCGCTAGCGCCTGGGCCTCGATCAGCCAAGGATGCAAGGTCGGCGGTCGCGCGGCGACGTCCGGTGCGAGGAACATTTGGACGCCAAGGCCTGGGGTCAGGTCCTGCTTGGCAAGGCCTCGCTTCAGGATGGACCAAATGGTCGTGGCGTTGCGACGCGCCAAGATCAGAAGACCTGAGAGACGGCTACCGGACGAGCTTCCGCGAAGGATGTCTCGAACGAGGCTGGGGTGGGCCGACTGATAGAGCAAGGCGTCACCGCCGCGCCCGGTGAACATGGCTTCGACACCATCGGCGGCCAGGCGCGCGGCCAGATCGGCATCATGGTCCGGGTCGCCTCCCAGATAGTTGGGACGCGGCCCGCCGGCGGCGGCCGAGAACTTGTGCGGCTCGATCCGCAGCATATCACGTTCGACCACCACCAGGGGCGTACCGATGTGCTCGGCGACCATGGCGGCATAGTCGCGCTCGTCGGCCTCGGCGAACGGAAAGGTGTGGTTGAGGCCGTAAAGGAGCGGGGCGCGCGCCTTGGCCAGGCTGCTCGCGACGATCGCCGAGTCCAGGCCGCCTGAGATCTCGCAAAAGACCCCGGAGCGCCCGTGCGACCAGGCCGCCACCACGCCGTCGATACGGTCCCGCAGTGCGCGTGGTTCGGCGTCACGCCAGGCGCGGCGCGCAAGGGTCGCCGGCGACCACAGCCGCGCGCCTTCCCCTTTGGCGTCCGCCAGAACGCCAGGCGGATAGGTCATCACGCCGACCAGCGGCGAGACCAGACTGGCGAGGTTCTTCTGCCGCAGGATCTCGGCCATCGCGCTCCAGTCGACGGCCACATTGGCCGGCCATAGGTCTCGCAAGAGCGGAAGGCGAGAGGCCACGAAGCGCAGCGGCCCGCGCTGCCAGCCGATCGCGTCCATAGCGCCGAGCGGATCTCTCAGGACGCGGACCGGACCCAGCTCGTCGCTTAAGATGGCGACATAGCGGCCAAAGCCGCGCTGGATCAGACGGTCAGCAACCTGCTCAGCGCCTCCAGAGGCGCCCGCCAGTGAAAACTCGCGTCCGATCCCTTCGCTGGCCGCCTGGCTGTCGAAGACGTCACCGATTAGGGCTCCGCCAACGCCGGGCAGGTGTCGATAGCTTGGAGGCCGTTGGCGTTCGAGGAAGATCGAAAAGCGCTGGCGCTCAGCGGCCTTGATCCAGGCTCCAGATTGGAGAACCACGGCCTCGGCTTCGCGCCACGCGTTCGCGTCGGCGCTAGAGGCGCACTCGATAACCAGGAAGTCGTGCATGGACTCAGACCACCAGGATCGGTGAGAAGCCGCCGACGCGATCGGGCGAGTCGTCGAGAACGACGTCGCCAACCTGCAGCCAGCAGTGAGCCTCGAATGGCCAGGTGCGCACGCCAAACACCCAGGCCGCGGGAAGGCCGCACTGGTCCAAGAAGATGCGCTGCTGCAGGCAGGTCATCAGGCAGCGTCCCGCTCGCGGCAGCCATGGCGCCAGCCGATCGAAGCGGCGCGATTGGGCGAGCACGGCTTCGGACGGCGGATCAAACGCGCGGCTGTCCAATGGGGCGGCCATAGCCAGGATTTGCGCCAACGACGACGACGCCAACGCCTTGGCGGCGCGATGGTTGGCGGAAAGGGCTCGCCAGTTCAGCGCGGGGGAAACTCTCGCCGAGCGCGCCTCTGCGCTCGTGGAGATCGCCGCGCATAGACCTCGCGCCGCGGCGGGCGGCGCCGTCATCGGCATGACGTTGGTCGGTACGGAAGACAGTATGCCCGCTTCCAAGAGTTCGGCCGCCGCTTCCGGCGGGGTTGCGCGCACCGCGCCCTCAGGCTGAAACGCCAAGATCTGGCTGGCCTCCAACAGGCAGAGATAGTCACCGGTCTCGATATCGAGAAAGACAAGTTCGGCGCCGCGGCGCGCGGCGCGAACATGGGGCGCCAGCCAGACTTCCATAGTCACGCTCCTTCCGACTGGCGGCCCATGCGGGGTCAGATGCCCCAGCGATCGGAGGGATCCATGCCCTCCTGCTCGCCGATCGGCAGGTGGGCGTGGGTAAGGGTCTTGGCGCTTCCGAAGCGGATCAGGCGCACGCGGGTCTTGGCTTTCATCGGATTATTCCTTGATCGGGAAGAAGGAAGGCGCGTCGCCGGCGCCGAGAGCGCCGGCGACGCATGGGCTCAGGCGCCCTAGACCCCGTACTTGTCGGTGGGGTCGGAGCTTTCCTGCTCGCCGAACGGCAGGTGGGCATGGGTGAGAGCCTTGGCCGAGCCGAAGCGGATCAGCCGAACGATCGAACGGGTCATTGTGACCTCCTCAATGCTGAACGCCACAAGTTGTGGCCAATTCAGGAGGCTCCGCTCAGATCGTATATTCAAATCTATATTTGACGCTTACAGGCCAATAGCCCTCGCGAGGATTTCACCGACGCGGCGCTGCCGGCGACGAAACCGACGCCGCAGCGCCGAAAGACTTCCGGCAGCTACAGAGTCGCCCATCTCATCCTGCCCGAACATTATTGCCTCAGTGGCTTCCAGGGGCGCCAACTGCGCGGCGACCTGGGACAGGGCGGCGGCAAGCACCAGGTCGCTCGTTTCGATGCTCGCGCCGACGATGCGGATGGCGTAGGCGCCCTGCCCACTAGCCTGCTCGGCTGCGTACGCCGCCTCCGTCAGAAGCAAGGCCAGACTGTAGAGCGACGCGAGACGCTCACGATCGAGGATCACCCCGGCATAGCCTTGGGGCGTTCGCATCACCAGACCCTCTCCGGAAAGGCGAGCCAGCGCCTCACGCACAGGGGTTGGGCTGACGCCAAACTCGGCCGCCAGCGAGGCTACGGGCAAGGCTGCGCCCTGCAAAGGACCTGAGCGCACGAGACGCGCCCGAAGCGCCATCAGACTGCGCTCATACGGATCACGGTCTCGACCCACGACACCCTTCTCACAAAGCTCACTTGGCGATCTGGGATCCGCTGAGGTTGAAGACCCCGACGTGTTTTCTAGAGACGGGGGTGAGCCTCGGCTCAAGGTTCCAACCGAAGACCCGCCGGAAGAAGACCAGGACGATCCGGTTTTCCAGAAGGCGACATCCGCGCCGGCGCGTTACCTGCGCCCAGGCGCGGCGATCATCGCCCCCTTATACTGGGAGTTTGTTCCCTACAACGACGCCCAGTTCAGCCCGATGATTGACCAGCTGTTCCTGGACATCGTCCAACCGTTGATCACCAAATTGAAGAACGATCCAACGCAACGGAAGCAAGCGCTGACGGACCTTAAGAACGAATACCAAGCCAAGTTCAAGACGTCCGCGGAACGCAATCTCATCTCGCTATTCCTCTATTCTGGTCCGCTGCCAACGAGGGCGCGCTATATCGTGGAGCACACGTCACACAACACAGGGCTGTTACCAGTCGCTCAAGCGTTCTCTCAGATGCACACTGGCGACGGAACGCTGGACGCCGCCCGCTACAAGGCTTTCGAGAGATTTTACGGCAAGACCCAGCGCCTCGCCCGCGCCAAGATATTCCAGGTGATGCACCACGGGTCGCGCAACAACTGGCACATCGGAATCGCGGGAAAGCTCTCACCCGCCGCGTCGGTATTTTCCTCGGACCCAGGTCACAGGCGCTTCAAGCATCCGCACGCCGAAGTCTTGCATGATTTCTGGCCCCACTACCCCGTGCAGGCAGACAGGAAAAACGGCTTCCACCTCGACGGGTATGTGATCCGCTAGGGCGCATCGAAGACGCCGGCGCGCTCGACTGGGATATCGGGGTCCTGCACGATGAAGCCATGGCGTCTCAGGTCATCAAGCCGTTGGATTCTCTTTCATCGCCACACTTTCCGGAATGATCATCAAGCCTTGCGTCGCCAGCCCGCAGAGCAAAGGTGGATCAATGGACAGCCCCCAGCCTTCGCGCCAGACAACGCCCTGCGACCGCCTTGCCTACCGTGTGAATGAAGCGGCCGAGGCTTTGGCGATCAGCCGCAGCCGCTTCTACGAGCTTGTCGCGGCCGGCGAGATCCTCGTGCTGAAGGAAGGCTCGCGAACCCTGATCCAGCGCAGCGAGCTTGTGGCCTATCTTGCGCGGCTCGAACGCCGGGCGCTGGAAGCAGCCAGCGCCAAGGCCAAGCGCACCACGCGACGCTAGCCCCCTCCACTCCCCCACGCGCAAAGCTGTTCCGGGCGCGTCATTGAAGAAGACGAAACTGATCGCCAGACCAGCTGACCTCCACCTCGCCCCTGGAAACGTCGACCCGCCCCGTTGGGGACAGCCTAGAACGTCGTCTTGACGCCCACCCGCAGCATCCTCGGCTCCATGGCGCGACTGTGGACATCCTCCACCCCTTCCGCTGGATCGCCGGGGAGGCGCGAGGCGTAGTAGTATTCGACGTCCTTCTTCTTCACGTCGAAGATGTTGAGCAGGTCGGCGGAGACCTCGTAGCCACCGGGTGTCCAAGCCGCGCGCAGGTTGGTCACGGTGGCGGATTTGGCGCGCTGGCTGTTGTCCTCGGTCAGGGCGTGCGGACCCATGTGGCGCACGCGAATGGCGGTGTTCCACTTGGGCCGGATCACCGAGACGCCCAGCTCGCCGGCGTTCTCCAGCGCGCCGGGGATGTATTCGGCGCCGGGGCTGTCCTTGAATCGGGCATAGCTGGCGGTCCAGACCGCGTCCACGGCCAGCCACGCCCGCGGCCGCCAGAAGGCCGTCAGCTCGTAGCCGTAGCGCTTGGAGGCGTTCGAGGGCTCCACCGAGCCGGCGTCGCCGACATAGATCAGCTCGCTGTCGACGCTCATCTTCCAGACATTGGCGGTGGCGACGACGCCGTAGCGTTCGAAGCGCGCGCCGATCTCGCTGCCCGTGCCGACCACCAGGCCCGGCGCGCGGTCGCTCGGCGCGGTCACCCCGCGCGCATCGTTGGAGTGAAAGCCCCGGCCCCAGTTGGCGTAGAGCGCCACGCCGTGAACCACCTCCAGATTGGCGCCCAGCTTGGGCGAGAACAGCTCCTGGTCGACCTTGCCGCTCCAGGCGCTGGCGCTGAGGGCGCGGGTCTTGAAGCTGTAGGCGTCGGCCCGGCCGCCCGCGAACAGGGCCAAGCGCTCGACGGGCCGCCAGGTCGCCTCGACATAGGCCGCGCCCGAGGCCTCATCGACGGCGAACACGCCGCGCTCGCCGATCCGCTGGCCAGCCTCGGTGTGATAGAGCCCGACCTGCGCGATGTCGTCGTAGCGACCTTCCACGCCGGTCGTCACAGTCAGGGTCCTGGACGGGCGGAACGTGCGCTCCAACCGGCCGCCATAGGTGGTCAGGGTCTCGGTCTGCTCCAGCTCGTCGCCGTGAACGGGGTCGTCCAGATAGAAGGTGAAGTTGGAAATCATGGCCCAGTCGTAGTGCTGGACATAGGCCGTGGCGCGCCAGTCGTCGCCGTCTAGCCGCGCGGTCAGGATCTGGCGGTTGGTGCGGCCGCGCAGGTTGGTGTCCAGCGCCCCGTAGGCGTCCTTGACGAAGGTCCCGATGGCCCGCTCGGGGATCTGCTCGGTCGGACTCCAGGTCGCGCGATAGCTGGAGAGACTGATGCGCAGGACACCGATCGACGTTGCCTTGGTGTACTTGCCAAACAGCGACACCGGCCGGAAGTGCTCGGGCAACGCCCAAGGGCCGTCATAGGTCTTGACCTCGCCGGCCAGCAGCAGATCGCCGCCGCCGACCTTGGCGCTGCCGCCGGCGGCCAGGCGCTTCCAGCCGAACGAGCCGGCCTCGGCCGCAGCGAACGGCGCCGCGAAGCGATCGACTGTGGTCACCTGCCCCGTGCCGACCAGGGTGAAATCGCCGGTGTCCGCGCGGTACGGGCCTTTGCGGTAGTCGATGCGTTTGACCAAGTCCGGGATCAGCCCGTTGACGTCTAGATAGCCCTGGCCGTGGCCGTGCGTGCGGAAGTTCAGCGGCACGTCGTCGATATAGAAGCCAAAATCGGTCCCGTGATCGAGGTTGAAGCCGCGCAGGAAGTACTGGTTGGCCTTGCCGCTGCCCGAGTGCTGGGTGGCTATCATGCCCGGCACCGCCTCGATCAGCTCGGCGGTCCGCAGGATCGGCCGAACCTCCAGGTCCGCCCCCGCCACCGCCCCTTCGCTGGCCGAGGTCGCCTTGCCGATCCGCTGTTCGGAGCGTCCGAAGACGACGACTTGGTCGACCTTGTTCTCGGCGGCCGGGTTCTCGAGCACGGGGCGCGGCCCCTTTTCGGCCAAGGCGCAGGTGGGAGCCAGGGCCAGAACGGCGGCGAGACATGTACGCTTCATCGACTTTGAAATTCCCATGGTCGCCTTGGGCGGCGGCGCATGTTTTCCTGCGTCGATCTCGCGCTGAAACGCTCGTGCGTTACGGTTCCCGTGCAGGTTACGGAACCTGAAAGACCAGGAACCATCCCTCGCCAGCCAGGAACCCAGCGCGACGAAACGCTCGGTCGAGGAGCCATGCGGAGCGACCATTCGAAGGTCCGATGGGTTCGATCGGCAATGACGATTTCCGCCGCCGCCCCCGCCTGAGCAGGTTCGCTTGCGAAAAGATGCGGCGTGGTTGAACGCGCCGCCCTCGGAGGCGACGCGAAACCATGAGCGCGACGGGCGACGTCCAGAAACTCGAGTACGAATTCCGATCGGCCGACGGGCGCCTGCTGCGGGGCGACCTTTATCGGCCGACTGCGGCAGGGCTCCTCCCCGCCCTCGTCGCCGTCCACGGGGGCGGCTGGTCCTCGCAATCGCGCGCCCAGCCTGCCCCGTGGGCGCGGTATCTCGCCGGTCAGGGCTTGGCTTGCTTCTGTGTGGACTATCGGCTGTCGACCGAAGGCGTGAGCTATCCGGGCAACCTTCAGGACGTTCAAGCCGGGATCGACTTCCTGCACGATCAAGGCGCGGCGATCGGCGTCGACCCCGAACGCATAGGCCTGCTGGGGACCTCTTCGGGCGCACATCTTTCCGCGCTGGCGACTTTGGCCTCTCCTGGGCACCGCCCCAAGACTCTCGTGCTGGTTTACGGCGTCTACGACATGGCCGATCAATGGCAAGAGAACCTGTGGCGAGGCTTGAAGCCGGGACAGGACCTGGTCGAGCGCACCTTGGGCGGTACGCCGTTCGACATCCCCCAAACCTATTTCGACGCCTCCCCTAGACGCCAGCTAACCTACGATCGAGCGCGAGGACTGAAGGTCATGCTCATCTGGGGCAGCGGACGCGACCTGGTGGTTCGCCCCTCTCAATCGGACAATTTCGCCCTGGCGCTGGAACAGGCTGGCGCGTTCGTACGGACCGAGGAAGTCCAAGGCGCCGGGCACTTCTGGTTTCCAGACGAGGCGATCGACGACCCCACTGGACGCACTCATGGGCTGGCGCCGCGCATCGTGCAGTTCTTGAAGCGACACTTGGCGGCCTAGCTCCGATAAGATGGCGTTAGGCCAGGTTTTGATCTCGCCTGCCCCCAAATACTGTCCAAACTTTTCCGCCAACCCGGCGCCGGATCGTGCACGCCCGGGGTGGCTCGCGCCGCTGGTGCGTCTAATTAGAGGATCCAACGCCTATCTAGGCGCCCAATGACAAGGTCAGCCGATGAGCGACAACCGCGCCTGGGAAATGAAGGTCTTTCTGCGGGTAGCCGCGACAGGCAGTTTTAGCGGCGCGGGTCGTGAACTGAACATGACTGCTTCCTCGACCGCCAAGCTGATCACGCGGATCGAGCAGCGTCTGGGCGTGCGCCTGATCGAGCGCTCGACCCGGGCCTTGCGCCTCACGCCGGACGGCGAGCTCTATCGTGACCGCGCCGATTCCCTGATGGGTGACCTCGACGCGCTCGACGCCGAGGTCGCGGGCGGCGCCCGCTCGCCTTCGGGCCAGATCCGCATCAACGTCTCGGCGCCGTTCGGCAAGCACTGCCTGCTGCCGATCCTGCCGGAGTTCTCGCGGGCCTTTCCGGACGTGCGGTTCGACCTGACCCTGACCGACGAAGTGGTCGATCTCTATGCCGCCCAGGCCGACATCGCCTTCCGGGCCGGTGCGCTCAACGACTCCAACCTCTCGGCCATCAAGTTGGGCGACGTTCGGCGCCGGATCGTTGGCTCACCGGCCTACTTCGCGGCCCACGGCGAGCCCAAGAGCGCCGCCGATCTCGAGGATCATCACTGCCTGGCGTTCAACTTCCGACGGGCGGCGACGGTCTGGCCGCTGCGCGCCGGCGGCAAGCTCACCGACCGCCAGGTCCATGGTCCCTACGCCGCCAACAACGGCGAGACCCTCCGCCACCTTGCCCTCCTCGGCCTTGGGCTCGGCCGGCTGGCCGAGTATCATGTGCGCGAGGATATTCGGGCGGGACGCCTCAGGACGGTTCTCGACGAGGCCGTGGTCGACACCGAGGCCTTCCACATCCTTTACATGGGAAGTCGGCGCGCACCCCAGCGAGTGCGCGCCTTCATAGACTTCGTAACGCCCCGTATGCGGGCGATGCTGTCGCAGACGCTCTAGCCTCCAACCGAGACCTGCGCGGCCTTGGGCGCCCTGGCGCGCCAGACGAGCCAGGCCAGGGGCAGCTGCACCAGAAGCGCCGCGGCGACGCCCGCCCACGGGGTTTGCGTCAGGCGCTGTTGGTCGACCAAGAAGCCGCCGGACTTCTCGCCGAGCGTGATGCCAAGGTTGAAGGCGGCGATGTTCAGGGCTGAGGCGAAGGCCACGCCCTGGGGGGCGTAGCGTTCGGCGGTAGCGAGCATGCCGGCCTGGAAACCGGGCGTCATGCCGAAAGCGACGACGCCCCAGACGAACAGCACCACCACCATCGCAGGCTTGGAAGGCATGGCGAAAGCTAGGGCCGCGAGTGTGAGCGCCAGGGCGACGAACATCAGACGCAGGGTCTTTTGCCAACCCAACGCGTCGGCGAGACGCCCGCCAGCAAGATTGCCCACCATGGTGGCGACACCAAAGACCACCAGCAGCAGACTGGCCGCGCCAGTCGTAAAGCCGGTGACGTCGACCAATATCGGCGTGACGAAGGTGAAGGCCGCGAAGCTGGCGCCAAAGCCCAGGATCGTCACCGACATCATCGCCCAGATCGGCGCTTGGCCGATCGCCGAAAGCTGATCGCGCAAGCTTGCCGCCTGGCTCGTTTCGACCTTAGGCAGCCACAGCGCAGTCGAGACCAGGGCCACGAAGGCCAGCGCGGTCACGACCAGGAACGGCAGGCGCCAGCCCATGGCGTTGCCCAGGAAGCTGCCCAGCGGCACACCGATCACCATGGCCAGGGTGAGCCCGGCGAACATCAGGGCGATGGCCTTGCTCGACTGCCCCTTGGGCGCGAGATCGGCGGCGACCGTGGCGCCGATCGCGAAGAAGCTGCCGTGGGCGAGCGCGGTCACCACCCGTCCGATCATCAAGGTGGCGTAGTTGGTGGAGGTCGCCGAGGCGAGATTTCCGGCCAGGAAGAGCGCGATGAGGGCGATGAGGACGGGCTTGCGCGAAAATCCGCCCAGTCCAAGCACAATCAAAGGGGTGCCGATCGCCAGGGCCAGGGCGTAGTAGCCCACCAGCCCTCCAGCCGCGGCGATAGATATTGAGAACTCTGCGGCGATCGCCGGCAGGATGCCAACGACCACGAACTCCGCCACGCCGATGGCGAAGGCGGTGACGGCGAGAATGAGCACCCCGGGATGGGGTCTTGTAGCGGCCTTTTGCACGGCGGAAGTCCTTCGATCAGGAGCGGTCGCGCTGGAACATGGCCGCAAGGCCGCCCCCTGATTAGCCGCTCGCCAGGACAAGGTCCTTGGCGCCAACAGAGGGCGTCGAGTGCGAACGCGGCGATCTTGTCGCTCGGTTCCAAGGTGTTGGGCCCCGCCAGGCGGTACCGGCTTGGGCGTCGATCTCTAGGTCTTGCGGCATCGTTCCAGACCAAGGAGACACCCGTGCGCGCCCCATCCGCTCTCGACCTGATCCGCAAACCCGGCGAACTCACGCTCGGCATCGAGCTTCCTCTCGACAACGACTGGTCCGCCCCAGGCGAAGCTCGCCGCCTCGCTGAGGGCCGGCCCGCAGGCGTGCCCAACCTTTCACGCCACGCCGATCTGGTCCGACAGGTCGATCAGGGCGGCTTCGCCGCCGTCTGGCTTCGTGACGTCCCAGTTCACGAGAGCCAGCACATGGTCGACGCGGGCTCGGTGTTCGACGTCTTCACCTATCTCGGCTTCCTGGCGGCCACGACCCGCAACGTCGCGCTCGGCACCGCCGCCGTAGTGCTGCCGATCCGCCATCCGATGATGATCGCCAAGGCCGCAGCCGCCGCCGACGTTCTTTCAGGGGGCCGGCTGATCCTTGGCGTGGCGTCGGGTGACCGCCCGATCGAGTATCCATTGCTAGGCCTGGATTTCGAGGCCCGTGGCCAGGCGTTTCGCGACGCCGTGGACTATCTGCGCACCGCTTGGACGGCGGGTGGTCTTCCGGTCGGCGAAGGCATGCGGGACCCAACGCTGGATCTCCTGCCGCGTCCGGTTCAATCGTCCATTCCCTTGGTGGTCGCAGGTCGCGCCCAGCAGACCGAAGACTGGCTCGAGGCGAACATGGATGGTCGCTTCGTCTATCCAGGTGGAATTGAGCGACTGGGCCAGCAGGCCTCGCGCTGGCGGGCGGCCAAGGGCCCGGGCGGCGCCTTCGTTAGCGCCTTCCATCTGGATCTCGCCGACGATCCCGACGAAGCGCCGACCCCGCACCGCTTCGGCTCGCGGTTGGGGCGCAACCATCTGATCGCCCACCTGGAGGCCGCGCGCGACGTTGGCGTCAATCACATGGCGCTTCTGCTGCGTCGGTCGGTCCGGCCGGTCACCGAGGTGCTCGAAGAACTGGCCAAGGACGTGGCGCCAAGACTGGCCACGTCGTCCGTGGCCAGCGCGGCCTAACCCCATGAGACGAGCCCGCCCTCCATGGAAGGCGGGCGCATGTTCTAACGGGCCTTCAGCACCAGATCGCGAACCGCTTCGCCCACGCCGCCGGCCGACTGCGGATTTTGGCCGGTGACGAGGCGTCCGTCGACGACGACCTTGGCCGTCCAGTCGGCGGCCGGTTGGTGGATCGCGCCCCTGGACGAGAGCGTGCTGGCCAGCAGGAAGGGCACGGTCTTGTCGAGACCCACCGCACGCTCCTCGGAGTCGGTGAAGGCGCTCACCCGCTTGCCCGCGACCAGATAGGCGCCGTCGCTCAGCTTGACGTTCACCAGGGCCGCTGGCCCATGGCAGACGGCGGCGACGACGCCGCCCTGTTCGTAGACGGCTTTGGTCACATCCTGCACGGCGCGGCTGTCGGCGAAGTCCCACATGGCGCCATGCCCGCCGGCGAAGAACACCGCCGAAAAGCGTCCAGGCTCGACCTCGGAGAGCTTGGCGGTGGCGCGCATGGCGGCGCGGAAGGTCGCGTTGCCCCAGTACTTGGCGTTGATGGGGTCTTCGAGCTCCAGGCCGTCGACGGGAGGCTCGCCGCCCTCGATCGACGCGAACTCGACCGGAATGCCGGCCGCTTCCAGGACGGCGAGCGGATGGGTGACCTCACCGAGATAGTAGCCGGTGGGCGGACCACCGGGCCCCTTCTCGCCGTGGCTGGTGACGACGATCAGGACCGGCTTGACCGTCGGCTGGACGGACTTCGGCTCGGAAGCGACGGCGGCGCCGAGGGCGGCCGCCAGGATCAATGCGCTCATGGAAGAACTCCTGTTGTGTTGGGAGCCTTCAAACTATTTCCTGCATCACAGGACAAAAACCCGCCGTTCGGCACATCTTCTTTGCTTTCAAGGCAACAATGGCGCGTCGCTTCGACCATCTCGCCGATCTCGAATTGCTACTGGCGGCAGTGGATCGCGGATCCTTCTCGGCTGCCGCCGTCGCCCTTGGAACGACGCCGTCGGTGGTGAGCCGAGCCGTGGCGCGGCTCGAAGTGCGCCTAGGCGTTCAGCTCATGCGACGTACGACACGCAGCCTTGGCCTGACCGAGGCCGGTCGCGCCTATGTCGATCATGCTCGTGCGGCGTTCGGCATCATCGAGGAGAGCGAGCGCGATCTAGCCGGCCAGGAGGGCTCTTTGACGGGCCAGGTGCGGATCAGCGTCAGCACGACCTATGGCCACTATCGTCTTCCCGATCTGCTGGCGCCGTTCGTCGCGCGCCACCCGAAGGTCAGGCTCGAGGTCGCGATCGCCAACCGCAATGTCGACCTGGTCGCCGAGGGTTTCGACCTGGCGATCCGTCTAGGCTCTCCGCCGGACAGTACGCTGCGCATTCAGAAACTGGAGGATGCGGCGGTGTGCATCGTCGCCTCGCCCGACTATGTCGCCCGCCATGGCGCGCCAGAACGGTTCGCGGATTTAGCGCAACACGTCGGTCTGGGCTTTGTCATGCCCAGCACAGGTCGGGTGGGAACCTGGCTGCTGCGCGAGGAAGGCGAGGATGTGGATTGGACGCCGCAAGGCGCCCTCACCGTCGCCGACGACGTCCTTGGAGTGGTGTCCTTGGCCGAGCGCGGGCTTGGTCTTTGCCAGACCTACGACTTCGTCGCCGCGCGCGCCCTAGCCGAAGGCAGGCTCGTCGAAATAGCTGTCGGCCTGCGCGGGCGCTCGCGCCCATTTTCCCTGCTGCACGTGCATCATCGTGGACTTTCGGCCTCGGCGCGGGCGCTGATCGACCACCTGCGTCTCGTCGCTCAAAGCCAGCGCCGACCGTAGACGCTGATCACACGAGCCGACGCTTGAGGACCATGATCAGGCTCGCCAGGCCGCCTAGTCCAGCCGCCGTCGCCATCGCCCAGGTCCAGCCAGCATACCAGTGGCGACCGATCAGAAGCCCCGCCAGCAGAGGCGCGACCATGTTGCAGCTGGCCATTAGCGCCTGATTGACGCCCATGATCGCCCCCTGGCTGGTGCGCTCCACAGTTAGAGACAACGCCGATGAGAGGGTCGGACGAACGAAGGCCGAGCCCATCGAGGCCAAGATCAGACAAGCGATCAACCAGGCGATATCCGGCGCCAGACCAAGGCCCAGATAGCCGACCGCCAGGCAGACGAAACTGGCGATCGCCAGGCGCCCTTCGCTAAGCCGCGCGCTCACCGGCTTCATGGCCAAGAGCTGCACGAAGATGTTGACGCCCCCGGCTAGGGCGAAGACCAGGCCGACCTCTCGCGGTCCGAAAGGCTGACCCTGCCAGGAAAAGCGCGCGTGAAGGAAAAGCGCCAGCTGGGACAGGAACATCGAGAAGGCCACGTAGAAGAGCGCCAGGAGCACGAGCATGGTCAGGGTCTCGGGCTTGGCCACCAGGCGCGCCAAAGGCGTGGCAGGGGCGCTAGCGCCGGTCCGCGCCGGCTCGCCCTTGGGCAGAAGGACCAGGATCGCCAAGATGCTGGTCGCCGAAAGCGCCGCCGCGCCCCAAATCGGCGCAGCAAGCGAAAGATGCGAAAGCCCTGAGGCCAGGGCCGGCCCAAGCATCATGCCCAGTCCAATGGCCGCCGAGATCACCCCCATGGCCTGCTTGCGCGTCGAGGCCGCGCTGCGATCGACAGCATAGGCGGCCGCGACCGACATGTTGCCGGCCGTCAGCCCATCGATCATGCGCGCCAGGAGCACCAGCGGATAGCTGCCGGCCAGGGCGAGCGTCACCAGGCCCGCCAGGGTGCCAGCCTGGCTGGCGAGCAGCACCGGCTTGCGTCCGAAACGATCCGAAAGCCGGCCAAGCCACGGCGAAGCGAAGACCTGGCACAAAAAGAACGCGCTGACCAAGGCGCCGACCATGAGGGGGGTGGCGCCATAGCGGCTGGCATAGAATGGCAGGAGCGGCAGGACGACGCCGGCGCTGGCCGCATCGATGGCCACCACCAGGAACAGCGGGGTCATCAAGCGCCAGTCGAGCTTGTCGCCGGCCTCGAGCGCCCCGCGCTGGGCGGGTTTCACCGGCGTCGATGTCATAGCTTGTGTCTTTCGAAGGGGTCGAGCGGCCAAGAAAGATCCGTTCCGGATCCTCCGGCGGCGAGAAAGACGCGATCGTCGATAGCGCCATCGTAGAGGCCGATAGTCGCCCTGCCCCGGTCAGCTCCCGCTGTAGGGCTCGCTGGGGGCGTCGAAGAAATTCAGGAAGGGTGGACTGTCGATCCCCGAGGCGCGCAGCCCGGCGATCGCTTGGTCGAGTTGGAGCAACTCAAGGGCCTTGCGACGACGAAAGCCGTCCAGCTGGTCGGCCAGAAGCGCTTCGAAGTCGCCTGGATCCTGCTGAAGAAAGGCTTCCACGTCGCGCAGCGAGGCGCCCAAGCGGCGCAGGGCCACGATCAGGGTGAGCTTCTGCACGTTCGCGGTGTCATAGATCCGCATCGCCCCGCGCCGAGCCGAGGTCAGCAACCCCGCCTCCTCGTAGAATCGCAAGGTCCGCAGCGAGACGTTGAAGCGTAGGCTGAGCGCTCGGATCGACGCGCCCTCAAGCGCCCGCCACGGGGTGCTGCGCAGGTGGGCGGTCAGGGCGGCGCGATGTTCGGCAGCGGCCATCCTCACGTCTGGCGCCGCAGGATCTCGAAGACCGCCGCCACGTCCAGACCCCCGAGATCGGCCTGACGCGCCTGGTCAAGATAGTCGCTGGCCTCGTCCAGCAGTCGTGTCGGGGTCCGGGCCTGAGCCGACAGGGCGGTCAACAGCCCGTAGAAGTCCTCCAATCGCCCGACCTTGGGCGCGTAGTCGCCGCCGGCCATCCAGGGACCGCGCATCGCCAAGGCGGCCGAGGCGGTCGGCCCGACCGAAAGCGCCTCGACGGCGCGGTCGGGCGCCACACCGAAACTCTCGGCGAAGGCCAGGGCTTCGGCCAGACCCAGCGTGTTGATCGCGATGATCATCAGGGCCGCCTGCTTGAGACCGCTGGCCGCCCCGACCGGTCCCACGTGAATAGTCCGCGAGGCCAGGATCGACAGCAGCTCACGCTGAGCCTCGAAGAGGGCCTCCTCGCCACCGACTAGGAACGTTCCACCATGGGCGCGCACCTGTGGCGCGGCGCCGCTGATTGGCGCGTCGAGATAGGCGCAGTCGCCTTCCCTGGCCAAGGCCTCGAGCCGCTGGGCGGCCGCTGGCGTCACCGACGTGACGTTGATCAGCACCTTGTTCAGCCCACGGCGCGCAGCGATCGCCTCGACGACCTCTTGAGCCGCCGCCTCGTTCGGCAAGGCCAGGATGATCGTCTCGCAGACGTCGGCCAACTCGGCGAGGCTTACGCTCGATCGTCCTCCCAAGCTCTCGAGCACACCGTCGGCGTGGCGTCGGAAACCCAGCACCTCCCGCCCACCGGCGACCAGGAGATGGGCGAAGGCCAGGCCGATATGGCCAAGCCCGACGAGGCCGATCGGTCCGGCCTCACGCACGTTCTGGGTCATGGGATCATCCTTGCGGCAGAGGCGCGCGGTAGTGTTCCAGCGCGGCGCGGACCTGGGGTTCGCAGAGTAGAGTCTGGGCCAGAGCCGAGAGCCCGCGGAGTTCCTCGACCGGCAGCCCATCGGCCTTGGCCCATTGGTGGAAGAGCAGCGCATAGAGCTGGACGGCCAGGCACGGCGTGCGCCCGTCCAGCCCGCGCTCGAGGATCTGCTCGTCGAGCCAGGAGAGCTCGCGCCAGTAGCGTTCGGTCCCCGCCGCCACCAAGGCGGCTTGGACCGCCTCGCCGCTGGCGAAGGCGGCCGGCCTGGCGACCTGGCGGCGCACGATGTGCAGGCACGAGGCGAACCAAGCCAAGGCCGAGACCGCCTGGACACGATCGATCGGGTCGCGAGGCAGGAAGCCGACCTGGGGCGCCAAGGCGTCTAGGCGATAGAGGATGGCGACCGTCTCGGTGATCACCTCGCCCCGGTGCTCGAGGACCGGAACCTTTCCCTGCGGGCTGATCCCGCGAAGCGCCGTGCGAGGACCGGCGAGATCCACGGGCACGGCCTCGTAGGGCAGGCCACTGAATTCCATGGCCGCCAGGGCGGCCAAGGAGCAGGTGTGCGGCGCGAAGAAGAGACGGGTCATCGGCTTACGGCCGCACGCAGGCGCGGAACTTCTCCGGCGGCTCGTCGCCCCACTGGGTGATCATCCCCTCGCGCGCGTCCCAATGGTTGGTCGGCGCCGTCGCGTTCAGGCGATCGGTGTCGGCCCAATGCTCGTGGGCGTAGCCGTGCGGATCGGACCAGTAGTCGAAGACCTGGCTGCCCAGGAGATGGCGGCCCACGCCCCAATAGTGCTCGTAGCGACCAAGCTCGGCCAGCATGTGATGGTCATGCAGAACCGCGTCGACGTCCTGGGATTCGAACGAGATGTGATGCAGCCCCGGCGTGGGGCTGGCGATGATGAACACCGAATGGTGGTCGACGTAGTTGTCGCCATCATCGACGCGGATGAAGGCGCCGATCAGGGCTTTGGCGGGCCCGGCGGTGACCTCGTCCGAGGAGATGGTCCCCAGGGTGGCGTGGAACCAGTCGATGGTCTCGCGGACCTTGGGCGTGCCCAGGACGACGTGGGCCAAGCGGCGAACGGGGGTGGGCTTGCCGCGCGGTAGGCGCAAGAGCTCGCCGGCCCGCGCGAGCGGGGCGTTGGCGGTGTTCATGGCTTGACGCGGGAAGGCGATGGGCTCGACTGGCGCGACGCCCCAGACGAGATCGACGTCGTAGCCGTTGGGCTCCTTGATCCGCACGCGCTCGCCGCCGCCGGGACCGTCGATCGGCTCGATGCTCGAGCCCGTGGCGGCGGCCAGGGTCTCCAGGTCGGCGCGGCTCTTGGCGTGGAAGGCGAAACCCAGGAAGTGGGTCGGCCCCTGTTCGGTCACGTAGCAATAGGGCGATGCGAAGGTGCCCCGATAGTAGCGACGCCCTTCGCCGCGTTCGGCGGGGATCAGGCCGAAGTCGGTCAGGAATCCTTCGGCGACGTCGAGGTCGGGGACCTGCAGACGGCAATAGGCGAGCTCGGAAGCCTTGACGATGGACACAGGTCGCTCCTCCCCGCTGAAACGGGTTTGTTGACCGCGCCCCTTGTTCGGGCGCGGCTTCGAAGCCGTGACGCTAGAGCTCGCTCCTCCCCCCGAAAAATCGCATCTGCCGATCCCTCGCATAGGCCCAGGCCATGGCGAGACCCCGCCAAAAGCTCGGTCAACCTATGCTTTTCATGGTCCGGGGTGATGGCAGTGATAGGGGAATACGATTTCCGCCGCCCTCACGGCCCTGCCTTCCTGCTGGAAAATAACCAAAGGGAGGATCGGATGTTCAGGATCTCGACGCGAACGGCGCTGCTGGGGAGCGCCGCCCTCGCCCTACTGGCCAGCGCCGCCCAGGCGCAAACGGCGGCCCCGACGCCAGCTCAAGACAGCCTTCAGGTCGAAGAGGTCGTGGTCACGGCCCTGCGCGATCGCACGAACGTCCAAGCCGCGCCCGCGGCGGTGACCGCCGTCAGCGGTGAGATGCTCGAGCGTCAGAAGGTCACCGACGTGCGCGGCCTGCAGAACCTGGTGCCGTCGGCCAAGTTCAGCGCCGCCAACACGTCCACGCGCATCTACATCCGCGGTGTCGGCTCGGCCCTCGACTTCTATTGGATCCCCGAGACCACGGCCGTGAACCTCAACGGCGTCTACGTCCCGCGCTACGCCACGACTGGGGCGCTGTTCGACGTCGAAAGCGTCCAGATCCTGCCAGGTCCGCAAGGCGTGCTCTACGGCCGCAGCGCCGGCGGCGGCGCGGTCGTCATCAACTCCAAGCGTCCGGCCTTCGACAATCAAGCCTCGGGCGCCCTGGAGCTGGGTAACTACGACGCCCTGCGCGTCGAGGGCATGGGCAATCTGAAGGTCAGCGATGATCTGGCGGTGCGCGCGGCGGTCAACATCAGCAAGCGCGACGGCTACCAGACCTACGATCTGCAGAGCGACGACTCGCTCTCGCTGCGTCTGTCGGCGCTGTACAAGCCGACCGACAAGCTGTCGGTCTTCCTGTGGGCTACGCATTTCAAACAGACCGGCAAGCCCTCGGCCGCCCAATACATCCCCTACATCGCCGGCCACGACCCCTGGTACGTGCCGGCCGTCGATCCCGTCACTGGAGCCAGCAACGCCACCGGCTCCTTCGCCGATTACCGCTACACGATTGGCGGCGGCGAAGTGCAGTACGACCTGGGCCCGGCGCAGCTGACCTATACGGCCTCGGCCCTGAACCAGACCGAGCACTCCCTGCGCAAGCTGGTCGGGGCCGACCAGGTGCTCAATAACGACCAGGACCAGTACACCCAGGATCTTCGCCTATCGGGCGACGCGGGCCCCGTGAGCTGGGTCGGCGGGGTCAACTGGTTCTACGCCCGCTCCAACTACGACACGCGTTTTGGGCCGCGCCAGTTTGGCAACATCTTCCCGGTGATTAAGCAGAAGAGCCTGTCGGGCTTCTTCCAAGGCACCTGGAAGGTCGCCGACGACGTGCGCCTGGTGGCCGGTGGCCGCTACACCCGCGACAGCCTCGTCCTACACGGCTCGGGCATCGCCTGTTTCGCCGCCTGCGCCTATCCGCCGATCGATTTTGACGACAGCTGGCGTCATTTCGACTGGAAGGTCGGGGCAGAATGGGACGTCGCGCCGGGTGTCCTGGCCTATGCCAACGTCCAGTCCGGCTACGCGCCCGGGACGCTGAACACCTATACGAACACGGTGACCTTCGCCAAAGAGATCAAGCCCCAGACCCTGGTGGCCTATACCGCCGGCCTGAAGACCCAGACGGCCGACAAGCTCCTGACGGTCAATCTCGAAGGCTTCTACTACAAGTACCAGGACCTGATCATTCAGGCCTTCAACGCCTCGCTCGGCCAGCAGACCCTGTACAATGCGCCCAAGGCGACGGTGTACGGCGTCCAGGCGACCAACACCCTGCGTCCGACGACCCGCGACACCCTGTCGGCGAACCTGGCCTACACCAAGGGCGAGTATGGCCACTTCGTCTCGGGACCGGGCGCGATCGACCTGAACGGTCTGCAGATGGTCTACACCCCGACCTGGACGGCGACGGTGTCCTACGACCACCGCTTCGACCTGGCCTCGGGCGCGAGCGTCAACCTGCGCGCTTCGACCTACATCTCCAGCAGTTACTGGGGAACGTTCGACCACACCCGCGGCGTGCGTCAGGGCGGCTACGCCAAGAGCGACGCCTCGCTGCTCTACACCGCAGCCGAAGGGGGTTGGACCGCCAGCGTGTGGGTCAAGAACATCGAGGATAAGGCGGTCAACACGGCCCTGTCCTCGTCGGGAGCGGCCGCCCCCTATGCCGGGGCCACGTTCCTGGAGCCGCCGCGCACCTTCGGCGTCACCCTCGGCTTCAAGCTCTAGTTCCCACTCTTCAAGGAGCGGCATCCATGTCCGTCTCGAGCGCCTCTCGCCTGCGGCCCTTCTGTGGGCGTTGCGTCGACTGCCACGCCCACTTCCTGCAGCGGGAGGTGTTCGACATCGGCCATCCCCACAGCGTCTCCTCTTGCTTTGGCAAGAACCTGCTGTCGCCAGACACGCCGATGTTCCGCAAGATGTTCGAGCCGGAACTGCAAATCCAAGACATGGAGCAGCGCGGCGTCGACATGCATCTCCTGTCCTCCGCCGATGTCATCCAGTCCCGCACCTGGGCGGCGCCGGCGCAGGAGGCGCGGCTGGCGAGCCTGGTCAACGATGAGTGCGCCGTCTGGCTCGATCGTTTCCCCACCCGGTTCGTCGGCAGCGCCGTCCTTGCCCTCGGGGATATGGGCATGGCTCTCAACGAGTTGGAGCGCGCGCGCAGCATGGGACTGAAGGTGGTCAACCTGCCCAGCAACTATCGCGGCGAATATCTCGGCGAGGCTCGGTTCGACGATCTCTGGGCGGCGATCCATGAGCATGGGTTCGTCGCCTTCATCCACCCCGAAGGCGTCACGGACCCCTGGTTCCAGTCCTATGCCTTGTGGAACTCGATCGGCCAATCGATCGAGGAAGTGAAGGTGATGTCGTCCCTGATCTACCAGGGCGTCATGGATCGCCATCGCGGTCTCAAGATCGTCATGGCTCACGGCGGCGGCTACATGCCCCACTACATGGGTCGGCTCGACCGCAATGTCGCCGACAAGCCCTTCACCGCGGTCAACCTGACCAAGGCGCCCAGCGCCTATCTCTCGGACTTCTACTACGACAGCTGCGTCTACGACGCGCGCACCCTGGAACTCCTCGTCGAGCGGGTCGGCGCCGACCGGGTCGTCCTGGGCGGCGACTATCCGGTCGCCGCGCTGGATCCCCTCGACTTCTTGGAAACCACCGCCCTGAGCGTGGAGGACCGCGCGGCGATCGCCGGCGTCAACGCCCTGTCCCTTCTCGATCTCGCCCCCATCGTCGCCAAGGACGCCGTCACCGCATGAGTTCCCACCCTACCCGCTTCGCCCTGGGCGTCTTTTCCGATCAAGACGAGGAGCGCTTCCTCGGCGTGGTCGTCGACGATCGCGTGACCGCGGTGGCCGAGGTCGCCCCGCTCCTGGCCGGCTCAAGCCTGATCGACCTGCTGCAGGACTGGAACGCCAGCTTCGACTTCCTGGCCAAGGCCGTCGCCCGACGCGCGCCCGGTCTGGGTGTTCCGGCCTCGACCCTGCGCATCCACGCCCCCCTGCCAGACGCGCGCCAGATCTTCTGCACCGGCGCCAACTACCGTCGTCACGTGGTGGAGATGGTGGTGGCCATCGGCGCGGGTCCGGCGACCGCCGATATGAACCCGGCCCAGCGCGAGGAATACGGGCGGGCCTATGTCGCGCGCCAGGAGGCCGAGTCCGACCCTTACATCTTCTCCAAGCCGGTGACGGCCATCGCCGGCCCGTTCGATGATCTCGTCCTGCCGGCCTTCTCCGATCGCATGGACTGGGAGCTGGAACTGGGCGCGGTGATCGGCCGCGACGCCTATCTCATCGATCCTAAGGATGCGTTGGGCTGCGTCGCCGGCTACATGGTGGTTAACGACCTGACCGCGCGTGACAAGGTGATGCGCAGCGATCCTGGCGCCATCGGACCGGACTGGCTGACAGCCAAGGGCGGTCCCGGGCTCCTGCCTTGCGGACCCTTCTTCGTCCCGGCAGCATTCGTCCCCACGCCCCACGACCTTGGCATGAAGCTCTCGGTCAACGGCCAGCTGATGCAGGACGATAGGACCAGCGACATGACCTTCGACATCGGTCGGCAGGTGGCCTTCATCACCCGCGCCGTACGTCTGTTGCCCGGCGACATCCTTTGCACCGGAAGCCCGGCCGGCAACGGAATCTCGCGGGGGATCTTCCTCAAGCCCGGCGACGTCATGGAAGCCGAGATCGAGGGTCTCGGCCGGCAGGTCGTGCGCTGCGTGGCCGCATGAGCGACCTCGCTGTGTCCCGTCCCGCCCGCGGCGGCGAGAAGTTCGCCGCGGTGGCCGCCGCCTTCGTGGGCCTGGCCGCCGGATATCCCAGCGCCTATGGCGCCACCACCACCACCTTCATCCTGCCCCTAACCGAAGCTTTCGGCTGGGGGCGCATCGTTCCATCGCTGATGTACACCGCCGCCATGCTCGGCATGGCCCTGGCCTCGTTGGTCCTGGGACGCGCCATCGAGCGGTTCGGCGAAGCCCGCTTGGCGCTGGTCGGGAGTCTCGGGCTTGGCTTGGTGTTCCTGGGCCTCAGCGCCATGCCGGGCGCGCCATGGATCGCTCTGGCCCTGAGCTTCTGCGCCGGGGTCTTTGGGGCCGGCACGGGGGTGGGTCTCTATCTTTCGCTGCTGCCCAAATGGTTCGAGCGCGATCTTGGCAAGGCCCTGGGCTTTTCGATCGTCGGTCAGAGCCTGGGCGTGACGATCATGCCGTGGATCAGCACCACGGCCATGCAGCAGGCCGACTGGCGCCACGCCTATCGCGCCATCGGCTTGGCTGAGGTCGCACTGACCCTGTTGGCTGTGGTGCTGCTCGCATGGCTGGGCCGTCGATGGACATCGCGCTCGGGCCCCGCGCGGGTCGAACAGGCCGATCTGGGGGATCGCCCATCTTTGTCGGACCCTCGGTTCTGGACGCTGGCCTTCATCATGTTCCTGGTCACCGCGGGCGTCTTCGCCGCGGCGATCCACCTCTTCCCCCTCTATGCCGACCGGAACGTGCCGCGCACGATGATGCCGCAGATCGCCCTGGCCCTGGGCTTGGGAACTCTTGGCGGAAGGCTGCTGTCGGGCGTTCTGCTCGACCATATCGACGCCCGGATCGTCGGGGTGGGAACCTTCGGCCTTGGTGCGGCGGCCCTCCTCTGGCTGGCCTTCCCGATGTCGGACCCGATCAGTCTGCTCTTGCCGCCAGCGCTGCTCGGCGCGGCGCTGGGCGCGGAGTCCGACATCCTGGCCTACGTCACGCGTCGGTTCTTCGGCCTCGCCCACTTCGCGGCGATCTATAACCGCCTCCTCGTGGCCTACTATCTGGGCGCGGTGAGCGGCCCACTCTTCATCGGCTGGGCATTCGACGCCTTCCACGACACGAGCCGACCGCTGGTTGTCATGGGCGTGTTCTGCGCCATTGCCGCCTTCGCCACCACGCGCCTGCCCGCGCCTGGCCTCAACAAGGAGGCCTGAGATGCTGGACCTCATCATCACCTGCCGTCGCAACCCCGAACTCGACGAGACCGGCTTCTTCGACCACCTGCGCCATGTCCACTGGCCGCTGTTGCAACGCTTTCCGGACGTGCTGGCGGAAATCCCCGACTATGTCCAAAACCATGCCCTGGGAGAGCGCGCCGCCCCGCCCTCGCCCTTGCCGGTGGCGCATGTACGCAACTCCGTCATCGCGCTCGGCTTGCGGGCCGACGACTTTGGTCCGCTCACGGCCCTCACCGACTATCAGGCCTATGTCCGCCCCGACGAGGGCAGGTTCAACGACCTGCAACACAACATCGCCGTCCGCTCGATCCAACGCCGCACCTATGCGTTCGGATCGCCCGGCCGCTGCAAGCGCTTCGATTTCATCGCCGCCAAGGGCGACGAGATCGAGGGAACGCGACAGGCGCTTTCCGAGCAGTCCCGGCGCCTGTCGCTCGATCCCTGGTACACCGCCCACATCGACCAACACGTTGACCACTGGGTCGAGCCCGCCGGGCGCGTCCACGGCTTTGGCGATGGCGCGCACGTCTGCGTGCGGGAGGTCTGGGCTCAGAGCTTCGCGGCGCTTGGCGCAGTCGCGGCTCTCTCCACGCCGCCGAACGCCAATGCTTCCTCTTTCAGCGTGTTCGCCACCGAGTTTGTCATGCAGCGCCGAAAAGAGACGGATGGCGCACAGCGTTAACGAACATGTTCTTGACGAACATGTTCGTTAACCTATATCGGCGACTATGGTCACCGCCAAATCCGCCCCTCGCAGTCGTCGAAACCGCCCCTCCAAGGCGCCTTTAAGCCGTGAGGGCATTGTCGAGGCCGCGCTCGAGATCCTGCGCAATGAGGGCCTAGCCAAGGTCACCATGCGCAGGATCGCCGCCGCTCTCGATACCGGGCCAGCCTCCCTCTACGTCTATGTCCGCGACACCGAGGACCTGCACGCCCAGGTCCTCGACGCGCTGCTAGCGCCACTGGCGAAGGCCGACGCCGTCGCCGGATCGGACTGGCGAGCCGACCTGCGCGGCCTCTTGATGGACTACGTCGCTCTGCTGATGACCCATCCGGTGCTGGCGCGCATGGCCATGACCACCCCTGCCAGCGGTCCGAACTATCTGGCGCTGATCGAGCGGATCCTGGAGCTCCTGCGCCGCGGCGGCCTGCCGGACCGCAATGCGGCTTGGGCGGTCGATATGCTCCTGCTGTTCGCCACGGCCAACGCCGCCGAGCACGCCACTTGGGAGGAGTCCGAGCGCGCCGAGGCCCAGATGTCGGCCCTGGCCCAGGCTGTGTCCGACGCCGACCCGAAGATCTTCCCCAACATCGCCCGCACCGCGACCGATCTGATGTCGGGAGGCGGCGAACGCCTCGTCTGGCACTTGGACGTGCTGATCAACGGCGTCGCCGCCGCGCCCGTGCGCCCTGCCTCCTAGGAGATGAAACCATGATCACTATCGTCGGCGCGGGCCTAGGCGGCCTGATGCTCACGCGCGTCCTGCATCTGCACGGCGTGGCTGTTCAAGTCTTCGATGCAGACGCCTCCCTGGAGGCTCGCCACCAAGGCGGCATGCTCGACATCCACCACGACACCGGCCAGGTCGCGCTGAAAGCGGCCGGCTTGTTCGAAGAGTTTCAGGCGCTCGTCCTGGAAGGCGCTGAAGCCACCCGGATCGTCGACAAGGACGGAACGGTCCTTTTCGAGGAGAAAGGTGGCGAGGGCCGGCCCGAAGTCGATCGTGGCGCGTTGCGACGACTTTTGGCGCAATCCCTGCCGGACGGCATCGTTGCGTGGGGCCGCCGTGTCGCTTCGGTGCAAGCAACTTCCCAGGGCGGCGTCTTGACGTTCTCCGACGGCGAGACTCTGAAGGCTGAGGTTCTGATCGGGGCCGACGGGGCCTGGTCGAAGGTGCGTCCGCTACTCTCGAACGCTGCGCCGATCTATTCGGGCGTGTCCTTCGCCGAGTCTCGTATTCACGACGTCTCGCGCTATCCCGATCTCCCTGCGATCACGGGCGATGGCATGCTGTTCGCGCTGGCGAGCGAGAAGGCGATCTTGGCCCACCGCGAACCCAACGACGAGATCTGCGCCTATGCGGCGTTCCGGGTTCCGGCCGATTGGACGCAGGGCGACATCTCCAAAGAGGCCGTGCTCGCCCACTTCGCCGACTGGTGCGAACCGCTGCGGGGCCTCATCGCCTTGGCCGACGGTCCGCTCGTCCCACGACCGATCTACGCTCTGCCGATCGGTCACAGCTGGCCGCGGGTCCCAGGCGTGACCTTGCTAGGCGATGCGGCGCATCTGATGTCGCCGTTCGCCGGCGAGGGCGCCAACCTGGCTTTGATCGATGGAGCCGACCTGGCTCGGGCGCTCCTGGACCATCCTGACGACGTCGAAGCGGCCCTAGCGGCCTACGAGGTGACCATGTTCGCCCGAGCCGAGGCCGCGGCCGCTGGTTCGGCCGAGTCCCTGGAAAACTTCTTCCATCCGGACTCGCCGGGCCCGGTCCTGGCCTTCTTCGAGGCTATGCGCGGCTAAGCCGCGCCAACCTCAATCCCCTCACTGTCCGAGCCATCGCGCGGCCTCGTCGGTCACGGCCTGGCGAAGCCAGGCGTGCGAGGGCTCGGCCGATTGCCTCGGGTGCCAGAACATCGCCTCCGTGATCCGGGGGATCTCGAAAGGCGGCGCGAAGGTGCGGATCGGCAACGAACGCGCGGCGATCCGCGCCAGACGCTGCTGGATGACGCCAATCAGGGTCGAACCGGCGACCATGTGCGGAATGGCCGAGAATTCCGAGACGGTATAGGCGGGCCGATAGCTCGGGGCGTGACGCTTGAGGGCGATGGTCTCGAGCGTTTCTAGACGCCCCTCCATCTGCACCCCGACATGTGGGTAGCGCAGATATTCCTCGAGGGTGGCGGTGGCGCCAATCGGATGGTCCTCGGCGGCGACGCAGACGAAATGATCGGAGAAAAGCGTTCGACAATCGAGGACCTCGCCGCCGCCGCGCTGGCTCAGCAGACTGCGATCGTCGGTCGAGATCAGTAGGTCGACGTCGCCTGACAGCAGCTTGTCGATCGGATGGTTGAGCGGCTTGATATCGACGCGGACGGCCGGCGCGGTGAGCGCCAGGCGGCGCAGCAGCACCGGTAGGAAGGTCAGCGCACAATAGTCCGAGGCCATGATCGAGAACGACCGCGTGCTCGTCGTCGGATCGAAGATCGGCTCGACATGGACCAGGGCCTCGACCCCGCGCAAAGCCGTGCGGACGGGCTCGACCAGCGATTGGCCCAGGGGCGTCAACTCCATGCCACGCCCCACGCGCACCAGGAGTTCGTCATCGAACTGATAGCGCAGCCGCTGCAGCATGCCGCTCATGGTCGGCTGGGTCACGTTCAACTTCTCGGCCGCCCGCGTGACGTTGCGCTCATTCACCAGGGCGTCGAGCGCCCCAAGCAGGTTCAGATCGAAACGGGCCATCCTCATGCCTCCCCGTCGGCCGCCTTTTCGGAGCGGCTCGACCGGCGCCATCGGAAATTATCACTGGCGCCTCGATAAACATCGCATACGATGGTTTTAGATCTCTGTCGAGGAGTCGTCGTGTTCAGACGCCAAGCATCCATCGGCCACCTGGTGAACTGGGCCGCTCGGCTCTTCGCCCGCGAAGCTGACCGCAGGTTGAAGTCGATCGGCCTCTCGAGCGGTCAAGTCCCGGTGCTGCTCGCCCTATACGAGGAGGAGCCGCTCTCCCAACGCCAGCTCGTGGACCGCTCCTCGACCGAACAACCGACCATCGCTGCGACCCTCACGCGGATGGAGCGCGACGGACTGATCCACCGCCGCCGGGACCCGGAGGACGGGCGCGCCTGGCGCTTTAGCCTCACCGACAAGACGCGTGCTTTGATGCCCGTGGTGTTCGAGGCGCTCGGTGGGGGCAACGCCCTGGCCACCACCGGTTTCACCGACGACGAACGCGCTACGCTCAGCGCTCTTTTGCTCCGAGCCGTCAACAACCTGATGGCGAACGAGGCCGCGCTTCCGCCGCCGAAAAGAAGCCGCGCACGATGACGGCGATTTCGGCGCGCGGCGAGATGACGCAGGGGAAGGCGCGCTCCAAGCGGGCCGAGATCGTCGCGATCGCGACCCGCCTCTTCGTTGAACGAGGCTATAGCCCGACCAGCATGGAGGCCATCTCGACCGCGCTCGGCGGCTCCAAACAGACGCTCTATCACCACTTCCCGTCCAAGGCGGCGCTGTTCGAGGCGGTCATGCTCGAGCGCGGCGCGCGTCACTTCGAGCCGATGCTGGCGCTCCTCGACGACGGAGAATTCGAGAGCGCGCTCGGGGCTTTCTGCCGTCGCTTCTTGTCGGTCGTCACGACCGAGGAGGCGCTGTCGTTCCGGCGCATGGTGATCAACGAAGGACGGCGAGGCGATCTGGCTCGTCTCTATTTCGAGAACGGGCCGCAGCGATGCTGGACGCGTGTCGCCGAGCACCTGCGCGGCGGCATCGTGCAGGAGCGATTGAGGGTCGGCGATCCGTTGCTGATGGCGGCCCACCTTCAGGGGCTGCTCGAGGCGGGACACTATCAGCGGGTGCTGGAAGGCTCGGAAACGCGCCTACCGGCGGAGCCGTTGGCGGGCGTGGCCAATGCGGCGCTGGCCGCCTTTCTCGCAGCCTATCGCGGTTAGTGGGGGCGCCTTTGGTCCGCGCCCTTGTTGATCTCTGGGTGAAGGGTCTGCAGATCGGCTACCGCATCGAGCACCAGGCCTCGTAACCACTGGAACGCTGGATCTCGGTCGTCCCGGCGATGCCACAGCATGCGCAGGTCCGTACGGGAAAACTCCGCCGGAAGCCCTAGCGTCTTCAGAGGCAGGGAGCCCTTGAGAAGGTCGACCATCGGCGAAGGCGCCACGCCGATAGCGTCTGTGCCGACCACCAACGGCCCCAGCGCCGAGAAACTCGTGGCCCGGATGCGAGGGGGATGGTGCTTGGAAAGGTCGCGGATGCCGTTGTCCTCGACGGTCCGAGCAATGCCGGGGAACTGAGTTCCAATATGCGGATAGGCCAGGAACTGCGCCAAGGTGATTTCGCCGTCGAGCGGGTGCTCGGCATCAACCAGGCCGACCGAGGGGATCCGAAGCAGAATGCGCGTGCGCAGGGCTGCAGCGACATCTTCGGTCACGTTGCCGATGGTGTCGCCGGTCAAGCAGAGGTCAACGTCGCCCTCATAGGCGCTCTCGATGGGCCGATCGATCGGCATGACCATGAAGGTGGCGCGCGGCGCGGCCTTGGCGGCGGTCCGGAAGACAGCCGGTAGGATCAGGGAGAGGGAGAACTCCGAGGCCATGATCCGGAAGCATCGATCAATCCGCTTCGGGTCGAAGGCTCCGCGCATGGCGCCCAAGGCGTCCACCGTCAGAAGCGCTTGGCGCAATGTCGGCGCCATGGCCTTGGCCCGGCTTGTCAGCTCCAAGGTCTGGTCGGCTCGAACCAACAAAGGGTCGCGCAACTGCGTCCGCAACCGCCGCAGCATGCCGCTCATCGTCGATTGACTAACGCCCAGGCTCTTGGCCGCGGCGCTGACATGACCCTCGCGCAGCAAACTATCCAACGCATAAAGGAGATTGAGATCGAACCGCGCCAAGGCCACGCCTCCAGGATCGCTCCGTGATCGGTCCTATCCATCTACACCGGCGCGGGCGGCTCAAATCATTGGCTTTTCCGATGGCTGCATAGCAAACCGCCATTTCCCCCCGAGAGCCCCCCGACGGCATCCTGATCTCGTCGGCGCCTGCCGATGAAAACGACAATACGCCGGGAGGACGCGATGACCGCGCAACAAGCTGCCCTCAAGCCCCGCGAGGCCACGTCCACGCCCAGCCTCGAGACGCTCGTTCTACGCGCCCGCGCCTTGGCGCCAGGCCTGGCCGAGCGCGCCAAGCAGACCGAGACCGAAGGGCGCGTCTCGACCGAGGTCATCGACCAACTGCGCGCAGCCGACCTCCTGCGCCTAACCCGTCCGGCGCGTTTCGGCGGCTATGAGCTGACGCCCAGCCAGCTGATCGAAGTCGGGATCGAGATCGGCCGCGGATGCGGCAGCACCGCCTGGTGCGCCATGATTGGCAACTGCAACAGCTGGTTCGCCAGCTACTTCCCGCTCGAGGCCCAAGAGAAGATCTGGGCGAGCGATCCGGACGCTCTAGTGGTCGCCACAGCCGCCCCGACCGGCCAATGCCAACGCCTGGATGGCGGCTGGCGCGTCAGCGGACGCTGGCCCTTCGCCAGCAACTGCGACAATTCCAACTGGGCCATCATCTCGGCCATGACGCCCGAGGTCGACGGGGCTCCAGCCGGCGTCGCCTGGTTCCTGGTTCCGATGAGTGAGCTTTCGATCGACCACGGCAGCTGGCGGGTCAGCGGCCTGCAGGGCACCGGTAGCAAGACCCTGGCGGCCGAGGCGCCGATCTTCGTGCCGGACGCTCACGTGGTGCGCTTCAGCGATATCGTGGCCGGCGTCACCCCCGGCCGTTCGGTGTCAGACAATCGCCTGGCGGCCTATTCCTTCTCGACTTTCGGCGCGGCCGGGCTGGTCGCCCCGCTCCTGGGCATGGCGCAGGGCGCGCTCGACTGGTTCGTCGAAGCCATGCAGGCCAAGGTCCGGGTCGCCATGCGTCCCGGCGCGCCCATGACCGCGGCCCAGAGCCCGGCCACCCAGGCCAGGGTCGGCGCGGCGTCGGCGGCGATTGACGCGGCAAGAGCCCTCCTCCGCGCCGATCTTGGTCACGCCGAGCGCCGTATCGCTCAGGGCGAGACCTTGGACGTGGCCGAGCGGATCCGGGTGCGTCGCGCCTTCGCCTTCGCCGCCGCCCAAGCGGTGACCGCGGTCAATCTGCTTTTCGAAGGCGCCGGCGCATCCTCGGCCGACCTCAACGCGCCCATCCAGCGCTACTGGCGAGACGTCAATGCCGGCGCCCGCCACGTCAGCCTGGACGTGCAAGCCGTCTACGGCCTCTCGGGCCAGCAAGCCTTCGGCCTTCCGCCGATGGGCGGCTTCTGACGATCCCTCCAGAACAAGGACCTGATACCGTGTCCCACGCTCTGCAAGCTCCTCTGGTGGTTGGTGTCGGCGCCGGCGCCGCGCCGGGCTCCTCGACCGAGATCGCCCTTCGCCTTGCCCTGGCGGCCGCGCAGGCGCGCGGGGCGCGGACCCTGCTCCTCGGGGCCGAGGTCCTGTCGGACCTGCCGATGTACGCCTACGGGGCTAGGACCCATCCGGCGGCTGACGCCCTGATCGAGGGCGTTCGCCAGGCCGACGGCTTGATCCTGGCCAGCCCCGGTTATCACGGTTCGGTCTCGGGCCTGGTCAAGAACGCCATCGACTACTTCGAAGAGACCGCGCGCGATCCACGGCCCTACCTCACCGACCTACCCGTGGGCCTGATCTCGGTGGCCGGCGGCTGGCAAGCGGCGGCCTCAACTCTCTCGACCCTGCGAACCATCGTCCATGCCCTGCGGGGCTGGCCAACCCCGTTCGGGGCCACGGTCAACAGCGCCGGAGGGATCTTCCGCGAGGGACGCTGCACCGATGAGGCGATCGAGCGCCAGATCGCGCTCGTCGGAGAGCAGGTCTTCGATTTCGCCGCCAGGGTCGCTCGCCCCGACGCGGCCTGAAGCGGACGTGTCGACTCCTGTGGCATCCTTCCCAGCCATGAGCCGACGCCCTGGGCCCGGACGAGCAGCACCAAGCTCTCGTCCGGGCCATTTTTTCAGCCCCTCCCCGCCCGTCTGGCAAGGTGGGCCTTGGGCGGGCAATCTCCCGTCTGGAGATCGACCAAGAGCGGAGCATGCGGTTTGGAGCTCATCCTGCTGGTTCTGGTGCTGCTGGTCGGGGTGATCGCCGGCGAGTACCTGGCGCGCCTGTCGCCGATCTCAACCCCACCGCCGCTCGTCCAGATCCTGCTCGGCGCTCTTCTGACGATGGTTGGAGGCGTTCGGATCGAGCTGCGCCCCGACGCCTTCTTTCTGCTTTTCCTACCGCCGCTGCTCTTTCTGGACGGCTGGCGCATCCCCAAGGACGCCCTGCTCAAGGGTAGGCGCGCCTATCTCGAACTGTCGCTGGGCCTGGTGTTCTTCACGGTGCTGGTGCTGGGGCTCCTGACACACTGGCTGATCCCGGCCATGCCGCTGCCGGTCAGCTTCGCCCTGGCCGCCGCGCTCTCTCCCACCGATCCCATCGCCGTCTCCGCCATTGCCAAGCGCACACCCGCGCCCAAAAGGTTCATGCACCTCCTGGAGGGCGAAGCCCTCTTCAACGACGCCTCGGGCCTGGTGGCCATGAAGTTCGCCGTGGCCGCCACCTTGACCGGCGTCTTCTCGCTATGGGCGGCAACGACCACATTCCTGTGGCTGGCCGTCGGAGGGCTGACGATCGGTGTGGCTGTCGCTTACGTCATCGTTCGTGTGCACGGCCTGCTCGTCCGGGCTGTGGGCGACCACCCCGCCTCGCAGATCCTGGTCAGCCTGCTCATCCCGTTCGGGGCCTATCTCCTGGCCGAGCATCTACGGTGTTCGGGCATCCTGGCGGCGGTCTCGGCCGGCGTGACCTTGAGCCTGGTGGAGCGCGACGAGCAGATCTCGGCCGAGAGCCGTATGCAGCGCAGCGCCGTGTGGTCGGCGATCCAGGCCACAGCCAACGGCGCGATCTTCTTGATCCTCGGCGCGCAGCTCCCCGGGATCGCGTCGGCGGCCTCCTCGGCCCTGCGCGCCGCGGGCCAGGCCCAGCCCTCGTGGCTGCTGATCTACGTCCTGGTCATTACCGCGACCCTGGCGGTGCTGAGGTTTGGGTGGGTGTACGTCTCTGTGACCTTGCAGGCCTTGCGCCGGCGTCGCCGCGGCCAAGGCTGGCTGGCGCCGCCTATAGGCGTCCTGGCCGCCATGTCCTTGGCGGGGGTCAAGGGCGCGGTGACCCTAGCCGCCGTCCTGGCCTTACCGCTCACGCTCGAGAACGGAGCGCCGTTTCCGGCGCGCGATCTGGCGGTGTTTCTAGCCTCAGGCGCGATCCTGGCCACACTGCTTGTCGCCACGATCGGCCTCCCCCTGACCTTGAAAGGCGGACAGTTGGCTGCCGAGCGCGAGGAAGAAGGCGAGGAGTCGACAGTGCGGGCCCAAGCCGCTACCGCGGCCATCGCCGCCATCGAGGGCCTGATCGCGGCTCGTCAGGCGCCACTGTCATCAGCCCAAGGCGAGGCTGCCGAAAGCGTTCTTGGCCGCCTTCGCGAACAGCTCGAACTGATCCGGTCCCAAGAGCCGCGTCCTCCGGCTGAGCAAGCTTTCGAGCGCGAAATGATGACCGTGGCTTTGAAGGCCCAGCGCACCGCCATCCACACCTTTACCCGGCCAAGCCAAACCGAGCTGCGCGAGAAGTTGATCGGGGAACTCGACCGGTTCGAGACGGCTGTGGCCGGCCGAGGCCGCTGAGGCGTTCTACCAGTGAGCCATGGGCAGGCCTGCCACCGGACTGCGGAAACTCGGAATGGAAGTGGCCCGCAGCCCCCCGAGATAGACCGTGGAGAGATCCGGCCCGCCGAACGTCACGCTGGCGAGCCAGGTGCAGGTCGGCCCACCGCACGCCATCAAGATCTCGAATGGCACGGCTGCCCCAGTGGCGAAGGCGGCCTCGAACCGAGCCGTGGCGGCGCGATCGCCGTCATTCATCAGTTCCAGGAGATCGCCCTGCGGCGTCACAGCGACCAGACGATCGGCGAAGATCATCGTCGCCCAGAGATTGCCGTAGGCGTCGAAGGCAATCCCATCGATCACGCCGTCGCCAAGGCTCGACGGACCGTAGACTTCGCGATCGGTCAGTGAACCGTCAGGAAGCACCCGAAGGCGTGTGACGCGCTTGGCCGTCGTCTCGGCGACATAGAGCCATTCCTCTGCCGCATCGAGCCGGATCTCGTTGGTGAAGTGAAAACCGTCGGCGACGATCCGCGCACCGCGTTCGTCAACCAGGACCACATAGCCGTCGGCGAGATCGGCTCGGATGGCGTCGCTCCACGGATTGACCTGGGTGGAGACCGTGAACCAGGTTCGCCCCCTTCGGTCGCGCAGCACGAAATTGACCTTGCCCAGCGGCTTGCCGTCCAGGCTATCGAGCATCACCCGGGTCTGGCCGGTTCGGCTCATGCGCTCGAGCCGGTCGGTCCCAAAGTTTGAGATCAGGACGTCACCGTTCTCGGCGAAGGCCAGGCCGTTGGGCAGCGTGCCTTCCAGCAGGCTCTTGGCCGCTCCGCCTTCCAGGTCGAAATGCGGATCCTCGGCCTGGACGACGAGCGCTTGGCCGCCGTCCGGATCGATGCGCATCACCCCGCCTCGGGCGTCGGCCGCCCAGAGCGTGCCGTCGCGTTCGGCCAGGATGCATTCGGGTCGCTGCAGGTCATGGCCGACGCGTCGGATCGCCGAGGGATCGACCTGGAAGCCGACCAGCGGGTTGGGGCCCCGGCCTTGCCGAATGAGCGACACGGCCGGCCTCAGTCTTCGAAGATGGCCACGGCCCGGGTCCAGCCGGCCGAGGCGGCCCGGATCTTCACCGGGAAGCAGGAGATGGTGAAGCCGCTCGGCGGCAGGACCTCGAGATTGTGCAGTTTCTCCAGGTGGCAGTAGCCGATGTCGCGACCGGCCTTGTGCCCCTCCCAGATCAGCTTCTCGTTGCCGGTCTCCAGATAGCGCTCGCGCGTGTGGACGAAGGGCGCGTCCCAGCTCCAACCGTCGGTGCCGGTCAGGCGCACGCCCCGCTCGAGCAGGTACATGGTCGCCTCGTAGCCCATGCCGCAGCCGGCGGTGACGTAGTCGTCGTCGCCGTAACGCTTACCTGCGGCGGTGTTGACCACGACGATGTCCAGGGGCTTCAGCTCATGGCCGATGCGGGCCAGCTCGTCCTCCACGTCCTTGGCGGTGGCGACATAGCCGTCCGGGAAATGGCGGAAGTCGAGCTTCACTCCCGGCTGCAGGCACCAGTCGAGCGGCACCTCGTCGATGGTGATGGCCCGCGCCCCGCCGTCCATGGTGGAGGCGAAGTGATACGGCGCATCCAGGTGGGTGCCGTTGTGGGTGATCAGCTCGATCTTCTCGATCGCCCAGGCCTCGCCGTCCGGCAGGTCGTCTCCCTTCAGGCCCGGAAAGAAGCCGGCCAGGTCCGGCACCGACATCTTGTGGTCGATATATTCGATCTTCGGTCGAAAGACCTCCGGATCGGAAACGACGTCGTTCTCGAGATAGATCGACAGGTCGACGATAGTGCGCGGCATGGCGGCCTCCTAGCTGGCGCTGACGTCTCAGGCGGTCATCGGCGTGCGGCCCTTCAGGCCCAGCATGGCGCGCGCCTCGTCGGGCGTGGCCACCTCCAGGTTCAGGGCCTCGATCAGGGTGCGGGCCCGGCGGACCTGTTCGGCGTTGCTGCGCGCCAGAACGCCCGGCGCGTCGAACAGCGAGTCCTCCAGGCCCACCCGGATGTTACCGCCCATCGCCGCGGACATGGCCGCGATCGGCATCTGGGAGCGGCCCGCGCCGAGCACCGACCAGACATAATCCTTGCCGAACAGGCGGTCGGCGGTGCGCTTCATCATCGCCACGTCCTCGTAGTGGGCGCCGATGCCCCCGCGGATCCCGAAGACCGACTGGATGAAGAGCGGCCCCTTCAGCAGGCCACGATCGAGGAAGTGGGCGGCCGTGTAGAGGTGGCCAATGTCGTAGCACTCGATCTCGAACCGGGTGCCGCCTTCGCCGCAAGCGGTGAGGATGCGGGCGATGTCGCGGAAGGTGTTGCGAAACACCAGGTCGTCGCTGTTCTCTAGATACGGCCGCTCCCAGTCGCGCTCGAAGTCCTTGAAGCGCTGGAGCAGTTCGTACATGCCGAAGTTCATCGACCCCATGTTCAGCGAGGCCACCTCGGGCTGGAAGCGCATGGCCGGGGCCAGGCGCTCCTCCAGCGACAGGATCGGCGAGCCGCCGGTGGTGATGTTGATCACCACGTCGCTGGCCTGCGCGATCCTGGGCAGGAACTTGGCGTAGATCTCCGGATCCTGGGTCGGCTTGCCGGTCTGCGGGTCGCGAGCGTGCAGGTGGACGACGCTGGCGCCAGCCTGCGCGGCTTCAATCGCCTGGGCGGCGATCTCGTCGGGCGTGACGGGAAGGTAGGGCGACATCGAGGGGGTGTGGACCGACCCGGTGATGGCGCAGGTCACGATGACCTTCTTCATGGTCTTGTACCTTTGAACTGTGTTGGGGAGGACGGCGGGGCGGTCACGCCATCTCGGCGAAGCGCTCGGCGACCCAGTCGGAGATGAAGCTCAGCACCGGCTCCATGTTGTCGGCGCTGACGTGTTCGATCCCGCCTTCGGCGGCAGTGAAGATCTTGAGCTCGCGGCGAACGCTGCCCGTGGCCTGCTCGAAGCTTCGATGGGCGTACTCGACGGGGATCTGTCGGTCGTTGCCGCCGTGGGTGATCAGGAACGGGCCGGTGATCTTCTCGACCACACCGTCCAGGGTGATGGCCGGCACGAAGGCCATATAGGCGTCCTGGTCGGGCTGGCCCCAGACCCAGCGCACATGCTCCCAGTAGTGGGGCACGGGGTTTTCGCCCTCATTGGCCATACGCCGGCGCTGCATCTCGCCCCAGCAGTGGTTGGCGCCCCAGGCGACGCAAAGCTTGAAGCGCTTTTCGAAGGCGGCCGCGCGGGGCGAGTAGTAGCCGCCCAGCGACCAGCCGATCATACCCAGACGCTGATGATCGACGTCACCGCGCCCCGCGATGGCGTCGAGCGCCGCGCCCGCCCAGCGCTCGGACTCGACCACCGCCGTCAGGCCCTGCAGACGCAAAGCCTCGCCAACGCCTGGCTGATCGACAATGAGGGTGGAAACGCCGCGCTGGGCGAAGGCCTCGGCGACGCCGGAGAGGTGGACCATCTCCTTGACGCTGTCGAGGCCGTTGCAAAACACCATCAGCGGCGCGGCCCGACCGTCTCGCGCCGGCGCGATGGTCAGCAGGCCGGGGAAGGTCTTGCCCTCGTAGGGGATGTCGATCCGTTCCCACGGGCGGGCGGCGACGCGGTTGTGGCTGGCGTGGATCTCTAAAGCCTTGGCGTAGGCTTGCTCGCGTGGCGCATAGCCGTGCCGTTGCATGCGTTCGGCCGTGACGTAGTAGGCGCAGGCTCGGCGATACTTGTGGGCGGCGCTGATCTTATGACCCGCCGCCTCGTCGGCGGCGGCCATCAGCGCCACGCGATCGGCCAAGGCGATCCAGGCGTCGAAGAAGGCGGCGGTGCCGGCGTCGGCTCCGCCCTGGGCAGCCTTGGCCACCAGGACGTTGGCGTCGGCGATCTCGCCGATCGACCCGCCCATCTCGATGGCGAGGTTGACCGACAGGTTCCAGACGTAGTTGCCGGGAAAAGGCTCGTACATGAGCGAAAGCTCCAGAAGACAGGCGAGCGCGAAGGCTCAGATCGGTTGGGCCATGGCCTCGAGGGCGTGGTGGAAAAGCCCGCCGGGATCGGCTTGCGGATCGGGCGAGCCGGACCATTCAGCCAGCTCCCAACGCCCCAGCTGGACCGACGCGTCGACGACCAGCTTGGCGCGCGGGAAGCGACGTTCGGCGAAGGCGTCCAGGCTCGCGAAGAAGCCCTCGCCCGGGTTTATGAGCTTGGCGAGAAGCACCGCGTCCTCGAGCGCCAGAGCCGCGCCCTGGGCCAGATGCGGGGTGGTGGCGTGAACAGCGTCGCCGATCAGAAGCACCCTCCCCGACCGCCACGGCAACGGCTGGATCAGGGTCTGCAGAGGCTTGTAGACGACGGTGCTGGCCTCGCTGATCTGGTCGCGCAGCGCGCCGATCAAGCCATCGTACTCGGCCAGGCGTTCGCGCATGGCGTCCACGAGTTGGTGAGGCTCGAACCACGGATTTGTCGGCTCGGCGGTGACGGCGAACAGGTACATCAGATCCGGCGACATCGGCACCAGTCCGACCTTGCTCTGCTTGCCGTAGTACATCCGCCCCCAATCGACCTCGGCCGGACGGGGAAAGTTGCAACGCCACACGCCCTCACCCGTGAAGTTTGGGACTGGAGCATCCGGGAAGACCGACTTGCGCATGGCTGAGAAGGCGCCGTCGACGCCCAGCACCAAGTCATAGCGGGCGCTGATCCCGTCGCTGGTGACCGCCTCGATCCCCTCCTCGTCCTCGTGCAGGGCGTCGACGGTGACGGCGTAGCGCAGATCCGCGCCTTCGCGCTGAGCCGCCTCGACCAGGATCTCGTGCAGCTTGCGGCGGGTGATGCCGTTGACGGCTGGAAACACCTCGCCGGCGACATTGCGATTGGGCACCTCGGCGATCGGATGACCCTCGCCCGTGAACAAGCGCCAGCCCGGAAAGCCCCCGCCCGCCTCGACGCAAGCTTCGGCCAAGCCGAGATGATCCAGGGCCCGCAGCGCGTTGGACGGCTGAATGATGCCCACGCCCGAAACGGCGATGTCGGGCGCGATCTCGACCACGTCCACGGCCCAACCGGCCTGACGCAGGGAGACGGCCGCGGCCAACCCGCCAATGCCCGCGCCCACGATCAGGATTCGTCCTTGCTCTTGCATGTCTCTCCCCTTGTTGTCGTTGGCGCGTGGATCAGGCTGCGGACGGCTCGAGGCCGCCAAACCCATCGGCCTCTGTCAGGTAGCGGACCTCCCAGGCCGGCTCCTCGGCCAAGAACTCGGGCAGCTGATGCATGAAGGAGACGAAGCCGAACATCGGCGAGGTCCAGTGACGGGGCAGCCAGCTGTCGTCGACATAGTCGCCGTCGGCGCCGTACTCGGCCTCGCCCCCCGCCGGGCACGGCAGGTAGTAGAAGAGCGCGGAGTCGATGCGGTGACGGCCGAGGCCAAAGTGCGACGGCCCCCAGCCGCGGCGGGTCATTCGGTTGGCGCCGACCATAATCTCGTCGACGTCTTCAAGGCCGAAGTTGGCGTGGTGGAAGCGCAGCTTGCCGTCCATGCCTGGCAGGTGGGCGTTGGCGTCGAGCAGGAATATGTTGTGGTGGTTATTGGCGCCGGCGCAGCGCGTGTAGATGCCCAGCCCCGGTTGGAAGTCAGTGATCCGGAAATCGAGGACGTCGCGCAGGAACTCGAACGTCGCCTTCGGATCGACCACGCCGAACACCACGTGCTGAATGGCCTTGGGGATGGCCCGCTTGCGCCAACGACGGGGCCGGTTCAGCCGGCCCACCACGCCAGGGGCGTTCAGCGGATCGGGCGAAGCCACCACGCGCTTGCGGTTAAACTGGCGAAGGGCCAGGGGCAGGCCGTCGGGGGTCGTGAAGCGCACGAGACCGTCTTGCTCGATCGTCACGTCGCGGCCATGGGCTCGCAGGCGCTCGACAAACCGGGCGACCTCCTCGTCGGTGTCCACGCCAAGCACGGCCTCTTGCACGCCGTCGCCGATCAGACGGGAATTGGCCGGCTTGGCCACGTCCAAGGGTCGAAGGCTGACTTGGGATCCGTCAGTCAGCAAAAAGCGAGCAAGACCCTCGGTGCGCTCGACAAGCGACAGGCCGAAGTCCTCGAAGAACTTGGTCGAATTTCCCAGGTCTTCAACGCCGTAGCGCAGCTCGCAGATTCCATTGATCGCCATGCCGATCGTCCTCGCTTCCGTCCCTTATGGCGCTCCCTGCGGCCTGTCCGGACAACCCGGGCTCAGGAAGGCGTTTTGAGCCACAAGGCGTGACAGGCGGGCGCTCCGCGCGGAAATCGGGAATTCCAATCGCCCCCATCGCTCCCCCTGATGGGTGGCTTGGACCTGCGGCGACGGGTCGCGGCCTGGCGTAACCGATCTGGAGCCTGACCATTGCAAACTTGCCGGCCAGGAGGAGCCCTCATGACCGTCGCCGCCCGCAGCCCGTCCGCGTCGGATGATCGTGACGTCTTCCATCAGGACGAAACCGCCTACCGCGCGCATATCGGCAAGGTGCCCGTGCCAGTGGCGATGTTCGGCCTCGACCTTGTACCGGTCGCCGTCAGCATCGGGTGGGTACGGGCGGGACTGCCGTGCGACGGCGCACTGGGCGAGCACTTCGTCGGAACCGACCTAGAGGACGCGCGCTCGCGGTGTCTTTCGGGCGAGATCGTCAACCTGCGCCTGGAGACGCGCGGTGCAACGCCAGATGACTCTCGCTGGTGGGATCTGGCCATGACGCCTTGGTCGTCCAAGCCGGGGCCGGTCGAGCGGGTTATCCTCAACGGCCGGGAAGTCACCGAGGTCGTGCGCGCGGCTTTCGCCGCGACCCGCGCCCAGCAGCGCCTGGCCATGGCCTTGAAGCTCGATCGCTCGGTGGTCCACGAAGCCGAACTGTCCACCGGCGAGACGCTGCTGGCGGCCATGTGCCCGGAACTGGAGCCGTTCTTTCCGAGCCACGATCCCCTGGCTGGGGCGAGCGCGGAAGACCAGCCGCGCCTGAGGGCCGCCTATCGCGCCTGCGCCGAGGACGGCGCACCGTTCCACTTGCAGTACCGCCTGGCGCGAGACGACGGAGAGGAGACGTGGATCGACGCGATCGGCGAACGCTTCGCCGGTCTCAGCGGCGCGCCCGATCGAGTGATCACCGTCTTCAAGGACGTCACTGAGCGTCACCGCCACCAGCAACGCATCGAGACCCTGGCCTTCCGCGATCCGCTGACGGGCCTGTCCAACCGCGCCGCCTTCCAGGCCGCCTACGCAGAAGCTGTCGCCGCCGCTGAAGCCAATGGTGAGGGGTTTGGCGTGGTGATGCTGGACCTCGACTACTTCAAACCGGTCAACGACACCTTCGGCCACGATGTCGGCGACGCCCTGCTCAACGCTCTGGCCGGCCAGCTTCGACGCGCCTTTCGCCAGAGCGACACGGTCGCGCGCCTTGGCGGCGACGAGTTCGCCGTGCTGCTGCGTGACGTTCGCGGTCCACAGTCCTTGATGCGTCCGATCTCGGTGCTGGAGTCGTTGCTGCGCATACCGTTCGAACACGTCGGCCAAAGCTTCGTCATCAGCACCAGCATCGGCGCGGCGCTCCACAGTCCCGGCGAAGGCGAGCCGGCTCGCGTACTCAAAAACGCCGACCTGGCCATGTACGAGGCCAAGGCCGCCGGTCGAGGTCGGGCCGTCCTCTTCAAAGACACGATGCGTGCGGAGGTCGAAGAGCGGCTGGAGCTGTTGCGCGAGGTTCGCCGCGGCCTCTGCGACCGCGAATTCCAGATGGCCTATCAGCCGATCTTCGACCTGGCCCAAAACCAGGTGGCCGGTCTCGAGGCCGTGCTCCGCTGGGAGCATCCGCAGCGAGGCTTGCTTACCCCCGCCGACTTCGGCGCGGCTTTCGACGATCCAGATTCAGCGCCCCAGTTGGCCGACTTCGCCTTCGAGGCCGTGCTCGAGCAGATCCGCGCCTGGCTCGACGCCGATCTCGCGCCGCCGCCGGTGTCGATCAACGTCTCGGGCGGTCAGCTGCGCGACGGACGACTGGTGCGGGAGCTTCCTGGCAAGCTGGCCCGATGGGCGGTGCCGGCCGCCGCCCTGGCGATCGAGATCAACGAAACCATGGGCAAGGATCGCGTCGACAACAGCGCCGCCGAGGCGATCCGGACACTTTCGGCGGCCGGCGTGAAGATCACCTGGGACAATTTCGGCGCCGCGCGAGGCTCGCTTGGCAACCCGCGCGACTTCCCGGTCGACCGGCTGAAGATCGCCAAGCGCTTCATCGCCGAGTTCGACACCGAAGTCGTGGGCTCGATCCTCAAACTTGGCCAGGCCTTGGGCCTGGAGGTCGTGGCCGACGGCGTGGAGACCGAAGCCGCCTTGTCGGCTCTTCGCGACCTGGGCTGCGCCCACGCGCAAGGCTTCCACTTCGCCAAGCCTGCGCCCGCGCGTGATACGCGTCGATACCTGCACGCAGCGTCGTGAGGATCATCAAGTCGGAACAACACGCCGGTCGGCCGCCGCAAACCCGTCGACCGGGGCGCTGCAACAGCTAGTTCATCGTCACGCCAGATGACGCCATCGGCAATGTCGATTAGGCAAAGCCCCCTGCCCTTCGCAGACAATCGCTTGAGCGCGAGAGGACCCGCCGGGTCCTGGGCCGCTTCCGCGACAAACATACGAAGGGAGGGCCGATGCCTATCGTCAACCAAGGCCGGCGACCTGATCGCCCACTACTGATCCGCGGCGCTGGGATCATCACCATGGATCCAGCGTTGGGTGACCTCGTCCGCGGCGACATCCTCGTCCGAGACGGCGTCATCGCCGACATCGGGCCAAGGCTTGAGGTCGAAGACGCCGAGATCCTCGAGGCCGGAACCATGATCGCCATGCCAGGCTTCGTGGACGGCCACCGCCACCTCTGGGAAGGCGTCATTCGCAACAGCCTGCCCACCGAGGACCTCGCCGGCTACTTCGCGCGGGTCAACCAAGGCTTCGCGCCGACCTATTCGGCCGAGGCGGCCTATCTCGGCACCTTGGTCAGCGCGCTCGGCGCTCTGGAGGCGGGCATCACCACCGTCTTCGACTGGTCCCACATCCAGACCACCCCCGACCACACCGCCGCGACCATCTCGGCCTTGCGGGAGTCAGGTCTGCGGGCCGTTTTCGGCTTTGGCATGCCCGCCGTGGAGGATCGTGGCCATCAATGGCCGAGCGATCTGCTGCGCCTTCAGAAGGAGGAGTTCGCCTCCGCCGACCAGAGGCTGACCTTGGCCCTGGCCAGCCTCAGCCCCGAGCACATGCCCGACGCCATGGCGCGGGCGCACTTCGAGATGGCGCGTGAGGCCGGCCTGATCGTGTCTGTCCATTCGGGCCTGGCCGGCATGGGCGAGGCCAATCAGATCGAGCGCTTCGGTCGCGAAGGGCTGCTGGGCCCGCACGTCAATCTCGTCCACTGCAACACCCTGAGCGACACGGAGTGGGCGCTGATCGCCGATACTGGAACCTCGGTGTGCATCACGCCCTCGACCGAGATGCAGATGGGTCAGGGCGCCCCGCCAATACGCCAGGCCATGCGCGTCGGCGTGCGGCCAAGTCTGGGGGTCGACGTGGAGACTTCCGTTCCCGGCGACATGTGGACCCAGATGCGAGTGCTCTACGCGTACCAGCGCGGTGAGGCCTTCAAGGAGATCCATGCCGGCCGTCCGGCGCCGGCCATGCTGGATGTCCATGAGGTTCTGGACTACGCGACCCTGTCGGGCGCGAAGACCGCGCTTCTCGACCACAAGGTCGGCAGCCTGACGGTCGGCAAGCAGGCCGACATCGTGCTGTTGCGCGCCGACATGCTCAACGTCATGCCCGTTAATGATCTGAAGACCGCGGTGGTCCTCAACATGGATCCGCGCAACGTCGACACGGTGTTGGTCGAAGGCCAGGTCGTCAAACGCGGCGGCGCGATGATCGGCGTCGATATGGCGAGCCTGGCCGCTCGTCTCTACGCGGCGCGTGACACCGTCTATGCTGCCGCCGATCAAGACCTGCCCAGTCCCACCCATCGCTACTAGTGCGGAATGGACGAGGCCGAGGCGTTCACCGCGCCTTGGTCGTCGTCCAGATCTCGCGCTCCTTGACGGGCGCGGCGGCGAGCAGCCGGCTGGTGACGTTGGTCTGGTCGATCCCCGACACCGCATAGAGGGCGGCGAAGGCCTCACCGCCGCCAGCTGCGCGCTTAGCGCTGGCTGCTAGGCCCGCCTTGGTCGCCACTTCAGCGGCCTGCTGAACGCCCACGTCGCGCGCGCCCGTGACGACGACGAACACGTTGCCCTCCGGGCCTGTGAAGGTCGAGAACAAGCCGTAGTCGACATAGGGCTCGCCGCCGCTTCCCGAAGGTGGCCGTCCGCCCTGACTGAGATAGCGCTGGCCGTTGGAGCGATCGACGAGTTCGTCATAGGAGTCGCCGATCTCGAAACGCGAGCCGGCGAAGGCAGTGCGCCGCAAGGGCCCAAGGCCGCTGAAGCAGCCGATGTAGACGATGTTGTTCGACTTGAGCATCGCCGGCGTCAGCTCCGAGGCCAGCACCACCGAGAGCTTCCCCGATCCGGCCAGCGGGGCCAGCACCGGCATGATCCGGCCCAAGGCCCGTCCGCTCGAGGTGGGCAGATAGCGTAGGCCGATGTCCATGTAGTGGTCGCCCAGCTCGGGCCTTTGGACTCTTAGGGCCTCAAGGTCGGCGACGGTGTCGACGCCGAACTCTCGCACCAACCGCTCGACCGAGACACCATCGGCGCTTTGGCCGACCATGTAGTAGTCGCCCAGCACCACGAGGGTCGGCAGGTCGTCGCGCAACAAACTAGCCCATGGCGCCTGGGCTCGGGTGTGAACGAGTTCGGGCGGATCGCCGGGTCCACGCGACACCGCACCGATCAGGCCCGAGACCAGACATAACCCCGCGACGATCGCCACGCTTCGCCAGCGCTCGACCAGCCTCCCCGCAACCTTGGCCTGATGGCGCGGTTCGAGGTCGAGGCGATAGCGCCCGGCCGGCAGGACAAGACGGCGATCTTCATTCGGGTGTTCGGCGGCGTAGGCGGCCAAGGCCTTACGCAGCTTGTGGGCATAGACGCGGACCACGGAGTCCTCGCCGGGATCGAAGCCCGGGCGGCGATCGAAGACCGCGACCGCGATCTCCTGCTCCTTGGGCGTTCGGCCGGCCAGGGCGGCGTCGACCAGATGTTCGAAGAGCGCCTTCAGTGGCGCGGATCGTCCGAGCCGCCCGGAAGCGCGCACCGAAGCGACCGCGGCGGTGAACGCCTCGTGGTTGGCTGGATCGAAGCCGCGGTCCCGGATCATCAGCCCCAGATCGGGAAGGCGATCCAGCGACCGAAGGCGATGGTGGCGGTCCACAGCACCAGGGAGATGATGCCGGCCGCTCGGGACGCAGGTGTGGTTCGCGCGCCTTCGTCCCAGTCGCCGATCGTCTTCTCCGTTAGGAAGTGGAAGACGACCATGTTCAAGCCGGCCATGGCCAGGAGCACGAGCTTTATCTGGAAGGCGATGTTGTGGGCGTATTCGACGGCGTTCGAGGCGAACATCAGCCCGCCGGTGACCGCCGCCAGGCAGAAGGCGAACCAGGTGAAAGGCAGGAGTTCGCTAATGAGGGCGCGAGCGCTCTTCTTGTGCGAGGCCACGCCAACCAGGCGCAGGTCGACGATGGCGATCGTCCCCACGACAGTGACGATGGCCAGCACATGGAGGCTCTCGATGAATGGGAACAAGAAGCTGCTGTCACGGATGGCCGTGGCCCAGGCCGTGTCGTTGAGCTTCTGCAGGGCGGCGTCGGGGATCATAAGACGCTCCAGGCGACGAGGTTGAAGGCTCGATCAGATCGCATAGGCGATCCAGCGACCGCAGAAGATGACGGCGACCCAGACGCAGAGGATCAGGACGCCATAGGCTTTGCGCCCAAGCGCGATCGTCGGGCTCGCCGGGACCGGCTCGGCGGCCATGATCCGGCGCAGCGGGACCAGGAGCAGGCAGGCGCTCAGGACCAGGATCATCTTGGTCCAGAAGATGCGGTTCTCGACGACCCGGCCAGGCTCGGCGATCACCATCAAAAGGCCCGTGCTCGCCAGGAGGCCAAGGCCGGCCAGGAGCCAGGGCTTGAACCGCCCATGGACGACGAGCGCCGGCTCCGTGCGTGCGACCACGCCAACCAGGCGCAGGCCCAGCATCAGACCTGAGCCGAACAGGACGGCGATGGAGAGGATGTGCAGGCTCTGGATGGCCGGGACCAGCCAGCTCGACTCGCGCAACGCTTGGCCGAAAGGCCATTGGTAGATCCAGGCGGCCAGACTGTTCTGGGTCAGGTCGGTTTCCATGGGGCCTCCCGAAAGGGGATCCGGGCGCGAAGCCCGGACCCGAGGGGACATCAGTCGAGGTAGTTGGGCAGACCGCAGCGCGCCTCGAGGCGGTTGATTTCCTGCGAGCGCTTGAAGATCCGCGTGGTGGAAACCGGCTTGGTGAGGGCCTCGGGGTCATCGAGTGTCATGACGATCTCGAGCGTGTCGGGATCTGTCAGGCGATAGCGCTCGGTGATGTGGGCCTGATCGCTGTGGCTCCACTGGCCGTCGACCGTTCCGTCGGCCAGTTGCACGGTGTCGACGACGAGCACCTCGCCTTCCCAGCGCCCGGTCGAATGACCCATGTAGCGAGGGATCGCGTCGTCAACTGAGGGGTGGCCGCGACCATCGGTGTAGATGGCCCGCGCCACGTCGTGCCAGCGCTCGCTGATGATGTAGAGGCCCTTGTCTGCCGGTACGAGTTCGATCGGCAGGAAGTTGGCCAGCATGTAGCCCGGCATCGAGGCGTTGCAGTGCTCGACCCGGTCGGCGACCTTCTTGCCGGCCTTTACCGCCAGAAGCATTTCGGCGGTGGCCTGGAATTCTTCCAGGTACTTGCCCTTCAGCGGCGGCTGCGGCTGAGGGCCGGAGTCGCGATAGGACTGACCACTCCACAGAGTGGAGGGCGGACCAACCCAAAGCCCCGCCCAGCTTTGCCATGAGGCCGGCGGGGCCGATGGCGCCGTCGCCGCGGAGGCGGCAGCTTGCGCCTGGGCAATGGTCGCGGGCGCAAAGGCCAGCGCCGAAGCAGCCGCCAAGGTCAGAAGAACCGTCTTCATCGGAAAACCTCGCGTCTGGATCAGCGGTTGGGCATGCCCACGTACTGGCCGTTGGCCAGGGTGGCGCCGAGGAGAAGGCCGCCGGGCGCGCCGTCGAAGCGCGGGGCGTACTTGATCGTGACCTTGTCGCCCGCCTTGAAGGACGTGGCGCGCATGCCCATCCGGTAGACGATCGAGATGGCCCCGGCCTCGAGGTGCATCTTCTGGCCGTTGTCGCTGCGGACGATGTCGAGTTCGGAGTGAGGGTTCTTGAACTTCCACTCCTGAACGACGCCGGTCGCCGAGACGATCTTCGACTGGTCGTAGGCCTTGACCGAATGGTGGGCGTAGGCGCCGCCCAGGGCGGTCCCAGCCAGCACCAACCCCGCCGCCAAGGCTCGCAGCATCCTCAGGCCAAGGCCGACCAGGCCTCGACGGCGAGGCGTTTGAAGACGATCTTCCACGCGTTTGTCCTCCACTAGAATTTGACGCCGAGCGCCACGCGCCAGGTTCGGCCTGGCGCGACCATCACGCTGTCGCTCAGGCGCTTGGGCGACATCTGGACGAAGACTGTCTCGTTGGTGAGGTTCTCGCCCGAGACGCTGAGGCTCAGACTGTCGTCGTCGCGCAGCGACCAGCGGCCAGAGGCGCTGACCAGGTCATATGGCTTCTGGCGCAGGCGGTTGGCGGCCTGGGCGTACCAGCCGTCGCTATGGAAGGCGTTGACGTTGAAGCGCAGTCCGCCGACGGCCAGTGGCACCTCGTAGGAGACCCCTGCATTGAGGGTCCAGTCGGGGGTCTGGGGCATTCGGTTGCCGGTCGCCGAGCCGACGCTGGCGACATTCCCGCCCAGGATCGGGCGCGGCGTCGCGTTCGGATTGGGGATCGCCGGGACCGTGAACTCGGCGTTGGGGTAGTCGTCGAACCGACCGTGAATCCAGGAGCCGCCGACATTGACGTTGAGGCGTCCAAAGAGGCGGGCGTTGGCTTCGAAATCGAGGCCGTAGATGGTGGCGGCCGCGGCGTTGGTGATCGTCGAGAAGCCCTCGGCCGTCACCGCCTGGAGTTGGATCTGGGTGTAGTCGTAGTAGAAGGCGGCGACATTGACCCGCACGCGACGGTCCAACCATTCGGACTTCAGGCCAGCCTGAATGGCGTCCAACACCTCCGGCGTGAACGGCTTGAGCGGCTGGACCACATTGGGATTGAACCCGCCGCTCTTGAAGCCGCGGTCGAACGAGACGTAGCCCAGGACGCGATCGTCGAACCGATGGTCGAGCACGAAGCGGGCGGTGACCTTGCTGGCGCGCTCGTCGGCGACCAGCGTGCCGACCGTGGGCGACTCCGAACCCGTGCGCTTGCCCTGATAGTCGTGCGTCTCGGTCGTGTAGCGCAGGCCCACCGTGAGCGAGGTGGCGTCGGTGAGCTTGTAGGTGCCTTGGCCGAACGCCGACAACGACTCGGTGACCTGCTGGGCCGTCGTGACCTGGCTCTGGCCGAAGATGGCGTAGTTGGTCAGGTACTTGCCGGTGGCGTTGAAATAGAAGCCGCCGATCATCCACTTCAGGCGCTTGTCACCCCGCGTGGCCAGCTGCAGTTCCTGACTGAACTGGCGATCGCCGTAGTCGGCGGCCACGACGAACAGCGGGAACGGAGAGTCGTCGCCGTCGAAGGCGTTGGTGTTGTTGGCCTTGCGATAGGCCGTGATGCTGGTGACGGTGAAGTCTTCCAGTTCGTGCTGCAGATTGATGCTGCCCCCGGCCTGCCACTTCTTCTGCAGCGGCTCGACGTCGGAGTCAGTGTCCCACGGGCTGGCCTTAAACCGGTAGCCGGTCGCGGTGATGGTGCCCCCCAGCGCGCGATAGGCGGCCGAGCTGCGGCTGTCGGCGTAGTCCAGCGACAGCCTTGCGGTCGTGGCCTCGCCAAGCTCAAAGCGCCACTTGCTGCGCATGGCGAAGTCACGGTTGGCGTTGACCTCGCGGCCCGAGGCCAGATTGGTCCCGAAGCCCTTGCGTTGATCATTGTAGTAGACCGAGAGGTTGGCGGCCGCGCGCGGCGCCACCGCGCCGGTCACGTAGAGATTGCCGCCGATCGTGTCGTGGCCGCCGTAGCGCAGCTGCGCCTCACCCTGGAAATCGTCGCGCGGGTCGCGGGTGGTGATCTGGATGAGGCCGCCGGTGGCGTTGCGCCCAAAGAGCGTGCCTTGCGGTCCCTTCAACACGGCGACCTGCTCGACGTCGGCCAGCGCCCGAAGCGCCGAGGAGGCCGACGCCAGGTAGACGCCGTCGACATAGACCGACACAGGGCTCTCCAGGCCCCCACCAGCGTCGGTCGTGCCGACACCGCGGATGCTGGGCGCGGCGTTGCCCGTGGCGTTGGTCATGGTCAGGCCCGGGACCATGACCCCAAGGTCGCCCGTCGAAGCCACGCCTTGCGCAGCCAGTTGCGCGCCCGTCACCGCCGACACGGCCAGCGGCACGTCCTGCAGATTTTCCGAGCGCTTCTGAGCGGTGACCACGATCTCGTCGAGCCGAGTATCGTCGCCGTGCGCCTCGCGCCGATGCGCCTCGAGGCGCTGGCGTTCGTTTTCGTGGTCTCGAGCGGAACCTTGATCCCGCGTTTGCCCCGCCGCCATGGCTGGCGCTCCGAGCGCCAAAGCGCTCATCGAAACCAGCAGGCACGCCTTCAGGCGATCCTTCATCGTTCCCTCCCCAGGGTCGTTTATTGTTGTTGGGGGGACGATAGGCAGGGGCGTCGAAAGGCGACCAATCGCAATCGCCTATAGCAAGTATCGGCCAATCCGTTGACGCAAAGGTCGCGAAATCACCACTGCTAAGTGAATGAAGATCACCAATCGACCGAACGCAATGTTAGCGGACACATACGAAACATCGTCAAATCGGCGGAAATTCATAGCTTCCGCTGATTTCTACTATGTCCGATCTCGATTTGACTCCCCTCTTCGCCTTGGAAGCTTTGCCCCACGTCGCCAGCGGCCCATGCGCCAAGGAGCGGCGGGCCGGCGCCAAAGAGCGCTAGACGTCCAAGGGAGATCACATGTCACGAGCCACCGTACTGATGGCTGTCGCCGCCTTCGCTATCCTGGCAGGAAGCGCCCAGGCAAAGCCCGCCGAGGATACGCCCTCCTCCGGCCGCGCCATCGCAGCAGGTCCCGACCAGGCCCGTAATCTGCGCAACTTCGAGCGCTTCCAATACGAGGTCTCCCTCAAGCGCGACATGACCCACCTGGAAGAACTGATGGCGCCCGAGGTCATCGTTCACGGCTCGCCTTCGGATGGCCTGGCGGTGCTCTTCGGCGGCCAAAGCCCAACCACCAAGCGGGTGACGCTCGAGCGCTTTCGCAAGATGGACGGCCTAGCAGGCCTGGTCGACCACAAGCGCGCCATCGACGAGATCTACGCCGTCGGCGACATGGTGGTGGCCCGTTGGCACGTGGAGGGCATCATGGTCGGGCCGATCGGCGGTTTCGTCGGCCACGCTCAGCCAGTCCGTTTCGAGGAAGTCGGCTTCATTCGCTACGACGACAAGGGACGCATGATTGAGGCCTGGTTCCAGAGCGACGGCGCGGCCTTCCTGCACGAGGTCGGCGTCAAGCCCGAGGACATCAAGGCCGAGCGCGTGGCGCCTACGCCTCCGAAATAGGGCGCGTGCTCTGGGCTTGCCGACCGAACGCCTCTCGCACGTTCGGTCGGACAGCCTGACCATCATTGCGGGGCGCAAACGCTCAAGCGCCCCTCGCAACAGTTGCCGCCCTCGTCCGAGTGGCGGCCGGGCGAGTCGAGCTTGCGGGTTAGCAGGGCGGAAAAGCGTTCAAGAAGCTACGTGGTCGCTACCCCAGTTCCTACCCACGGTGGCCACGCCGATTGGGCTGGATCTCGGTGGACACGCCCAAACGCAAGTCTTCGACTTTCCCTTGTAGAATAAGGGACTTAGCGGTCGCGCCTGGACGGCGGTGGATAGCGCTGGAAAGGGGGATGGCGGAGACGGAGGGATTCGAACCCTCGATACCCTTTTGAGGTATGCCGCTTTAGCAAAGCGGTGCCTTCAGCCTCTCGGCCACGTCTCCTCCTGAGAGGGAGCGGTTCGATAGCCTGTTCGCTCGCGAATGACAATCGAGCGTCGAAGGAAAATCGCGTTAACGCGACGCTCAGACGGCCACGCTAGGTTGAACCCTGTTCTCCCGTGTGCAGAAGCCCAAGAGCGATCATGAGTTCCGCCATCGCCCGCCCCGCGGACGCAAGCCATGCGTCCGCCGATGTTCAAAGCCGGCGCGGCCCTTTTCGGCCCGAACGTCTCACCCCAGCGCGCGCCCGGGTGCAGATTCGGAACCTGACTCGCTGGTTCCGCTTCGCCGATTCGATTCTCGCCCTGGGTCTCGCCCTCTGGCTGGCGCGCGACGGCGCCCTCGCCGCGCCGCTGGTCGGGGCCGGCGTGCTGCTGGCCGCCCTGCATGGCCTGGAAGCCTATGTCTTCGCCCATCGCGAACCGCTGACCCGCCACCTGCTGCGCACCGCCGCCGCCGTCGGCGCCTCAACGCTCGCCGTACAGGTGCTGGCCCTGACGCCGCTGAACACCAGCCCGCATCCGGTCGGCGGCTGGCTGGCCCTGGCCCTGCCCGTCTTCCTGGCGGTGCACGCCGGCTGGTGGGCGCTGGTGCGCCACGGCCGCCGGGTCGGCACCCTGACGCCCAACATCGTGCTGGTCGGCGCCACGACCAACGCCGAACGCCTGATCGCCGCGGCCCTGCGCACCGGCGAAGTCAACGTACTTGGCGTGTTCGACGACCGCGCGGAACGCGCGCCGGAGGCCGTCATGGGCGTGCCGGTGCTGGGCGACACCAAGGCCCTGGTCGACCACCGCATCATGCCCTTCGTCGACCGCGTGGTGATCGCCGTCGAATCCACCGCCCAGGCCCGCGTCGGCCAGTTGGTCGAGCGCTTGTCGGAACTGCCCAATCCCGTCAGCATGATCGTCGACATCGGCGGCGACGCCGACCGCGACGCGGCCATGGGACGCCTGGCCGACCTGTCGGGCGCGCCCACCGACGCCCGCCGGGCCATGGTCAAGCGCGCCCAGGATCTGGTCGTCACGGGTCTTGGCCTGATCGTCGCCGCGCCGGTGATGCTGATCGTGGCGATCGCCGTGAAGCTCGACAGCCCCGGCCCGATCTTCTTCCGCCAGCGCCGCCACGGCTTCAACAACGAAGCGATCCTGATCTGGAAGTTCCGCTCGATGCGGCACGAGATGGCCGACGCCAAGGCCGCCCGCCAGATCAGCGCCAACGACGACCGGGTCACCCGCGTCGGCAGGTTCATCCGCAAGACCAGCCTCGACGAGCTGCCGCAGCTGTTCAACGTGATCACCGGCGAGATGTCGATCGTCGGGCCGCGCCCACACGCCATCGGCATGATGACCGGCGACGTGGAGTCCGCCAAGCTGGTCGCCACCTACGCCCATCGCCACCGCATGAAGCCCGGCGTCACCGGCTGGGCGGCCATCAAGGGCTCGCGCGGCGCCGTCGACACCCCCGAACTGGTGCGCCAGCGCGTGGCCTACGACGTCGAGTACATCGAGCGGCAGTCGTTCTGGCTCGATCTCTACGTGATCCTGATGACCATACCCTGCCTGCTGGGCGACAAGACCGCCGTGCGCTGACCATGTTCTGGCGCGGCGTCCTCGGCTACCTGCCGGTCAACATCGCCCAGGGGGTCGTCGGCCTCCTGACGATCGTGCTGTTCACCCAGGTGCTGACCCCGGCCGAGTACGGGACCTACGCCCTGGCCTTCTCGGCGCTGAGCCTGACCCAGACGGCCCTGTTGACCTGGACCGAGGCGGCCATGGCCCGCTTCCATGCCCGGGCGCAGGAGGACGGCCGCCTGCCGGACCACTTCGCCACCCTCTATCGCCTGTGGATCCTGATGGCCCTGGCCATACCGGTCGCCGCCGCCGTGATCCTACGCTTCTGGCCGATGGCCCCGGCGCTGAAGGTCGCCGTCGCGGCCGCCTTCGCCGCCGCGGCGGTCAAGAGTCTCGCCAAGCTGTCGCAGGAGCGCCGCCGCGCCGCCGGCGAGGTGTCGGGCGCGGCCCTGCTCGACGTGATCCAGACGGTGGGCGGCTTCGCCCTAGGCCTGATCCTGGCCCTGGTCGGCCTGGGCGGCGCCGCGCCGATCCTGGGCATGGGCGCGATCTCGCTGCTGTGCCTGGTGTTCGTGCTGCCCGCCGACCTTGGGCGGCTGAAGGGCGGCCATTTCGACAAGGCCCTGGCCAAGTCCTACGCCGCCTACGGCCTGCCGGTGGCCTTCTCGCTGATCCTGGCCCTAGTGCTGTCGACAACCGACCGCTTCCTGCTGGCCGCCTTCCTCGACGAGAGCGCGGTCGGCGTCTACCACGCCGGCTATTCGCTGGGCTCGCGCACCCTGGATGTCGTCTTCATCTGGCTGGGCATGGCCGGCGGTCCGGCCATGGTCGCGGCCCTGGAGCGCGGCGGCCAGCCGGCGCTGGAAGACAGCGCCCGCGAACAGGCAGACTTCATGGTGCTGCTGACCCTGCCCGCCGCTGTTGGTCTTGCACTGGTCGCCCGCCCCCTGACCGAGGTGATGATCGGCCCGGCACTGCGCGACGGCGCGGCAGGGGTGACGCCGTGGATCGCCGCCAGCGGCTGGCTGTCAGGCGTGACCACCTACTATCTGCTGCAGGCCTTCACGCTTGGCCGCCGCACGACGATGCTGAGCGTCTGCATGGCCATCCCGGCCGGCGCCAATCTGGCGCTGAACCTGATCCTGATCCCGCGCTTTGGCCTCAACGGCGCCCTCTGGGCCACCACCGCCAGCTATGGCCTGGGCGCGATCGCGGCCGGGGTGCTGGGCCGCCGGGCCTGCGCCCTGCCGATCCCGTGGGAGGCGCTGGCGAAGGTCGGCCTGTCCAGCGCCCTGATGGCGGCCCTGGTCCTGGCCCTGCCCGACTTCGGCGGGCTGTTTGAACTGATCCTCAAGGCGGGTCTCGGCGCGGCGACCTTCGCCGGCGCGGCCCTGCTGCTCGACGCCGGGGGCGCACGCGGCCGCCTGGCCGTCATCACCCGCAGGTTCCGCCCCGCATGACCGCCCCGATCACCGAAACCATCTTCGACAACGCCGCGTGGGCCTCCGCCGTCCCGCGCCTGTCGGTGCTGATCCCGACCTTCCGCGACGACCCGACCGCCCTGCTCCGCGCGCTCGACGGCACCGACGGCAGCGCCGAGATCGTCGTGCTGGACGACGGCGGCGGCGACGAGGCCCTGGCAGCCCGCATCGGCAAGATCGTCGCGGGCTTGAAGCGCCCCGCCCGCTTCGTGCGGCTGTCGGCCAACGCCGGTCGCGCCCAGGGCCGCAATCGCCTGGCCGCCCACGCCCGGGGCCGCCACCTGCTGTTCCTTGACAGCGACATGCTGCCCGACCCGCGCGATTTCCTGTCGCGCTGGCTGGCGGTGGCGAGCGACGACGCCCCGGTGGCCTTCGGCGGCTTCACCCTGAACCAGACGCCGATCCGCCCCGAGCACGCCCTGCACCGGGCCATGGCCCTGAAGAGCGATTGCACGCCCGCGCCCGAACGCGCGCGCGAACCGGAAAAGCACGTTTTCACCTCGAACCTGCTGGTGCGCCGCGACGTCTTCGAGACCATCACCTTCGACGAGGGCTTCGCCGGCTGGGGCTGGGAGGACGTCGAATGGGCGATGCGGGTGGCCCGCGCCCATCCGATCCTGCACATCGACAACACCGCCACGCACCTGGGCCTCGATCCCGCCCCGGTGATGGCCGCCAAGTACGAGCAGTCGGCCGCCAACTTCGCCCGCGTGGTGGCCGCCCACCGCGACGTGGTCAGCGCCTATCCCAGCTACAAGGTCGCCAGGATCCTGAAGAGCGTTCCCCTACGCGCGACCTGGCGGCCGTGGCTGAAGGCGATCGCGCTTTCGGAATCGCTGCCGACGCCTCTTCGTGCATTCTCCATGCGGCTCTACCGGGCCGCCCTCTATTCGGACGCCGTGTGATGACCGCAGTCGAACAAACCTTCGAGAAGGTGGACGCCTACGAGCCGGACCGCTCGCTGAAGGGCAAGGTCCGCCGCCGGCTGATCCGCCTGCAGCACCGCCGCCCGGCGCGGGTGAAGCTCACGCGGCCGATGGTGTCGTTCAGCTTCGACGACGCCCCCGCCACCGCCTGCGAGGCCGGGGCGCGGGTGCTGGAGGCCCGGGGCTTTCGTGGCACCTATTATTTCGCCGCCGGTCTGACCGGCCGCGACGGGCCGATGGGTCGCTACGCCACGGGCGAGGACGCCTTCCGCCTGCATGCCGCCGGTCACGAGATCGGCTGCCACACCTTCAGCCACCTCGACTGCGGCCAGGCCTCGACGCAGGTCGCCCTGGCCGACGTGGCCCAGAACACTGACGCCCTGGCCGCCTGGGGCGTGGGCAGCGCGGTCAGCTTCGCCTACCCCTATGGCGACGTCGCCGCTCCGGCAAAGACCGCCCTGGCCGACCGCTTCAAGACGCTGCGGGCGCTGCACCACGGCCTGATCGCCAACGGCGCCGACCTCAACCAGGCCCCGGCCGTCGGCATCGAGGGCGAGGACGGCGAGGCCGTGGCCCTGCGCTGGCTGGACGCCGCCCACCGCCGCAAGGCATGGCTGATCCTCTACACCCACGACGTGGCGGAAAAGCCGTCGGCCTGGGGCTGCACGGTGGAGGCGCTGGAACGGCTGGTGGACGGCGCGGTCAACGCAGGCTTCGACGTGGTGACGGTGGCCGAGGGCGCGAAGCGGATCGGGCTGTAGAACCCCTTCTCCCCTTGCGGGAGAAGGTGTCAGCGAAGCTGACGGATGAGGGGTCGCCCCCACGAAAAACGCCGCGACAGCTGATCGGCTGCCGCGGCGTCTTGCTTTTGAGAGACCCCTCACCCGACCTCCTTCGGAGGCCACCCTCTCCCGCAAGGGGAGAGGGAAATTACTGGCGGGTTCGCGAGGTCATGCCGGCCGCCGCGGCGTCGTCGGCCATCTGCGGATCGACTTCGGGAGCGGGCTTGGGCGCCGCGGGCGCTTCGACCACGGGCGGCTTTTCGGGTTCGGGCGTCGCCGCCGGCGCGGCTTGCGCGGCGGGCGTGCGGGTGACGGCGGCGCTGGCGGCGTCATCGGCCGCGGTGCGGACCTCCGGGCCTTCCTGATAGCCGCCATTGTCGAAACCGACCCCGGCGCTGACCACCAGGATCACGCCGAGGGCCGCCACGGCGCCGACGACGAAACCCAGGACGATCCATCCCAACGGATTGCCGCGACGTTCGGCCTTGGCCATCTGGAGCTCCCTAAAGGGACGGCTCCAACCCTAGGAGCCGACCCAACGCCGGACCGGGCCGACGTCGACGTGGACGAAATTGCTGACCGGATAGTAGCCGACGCCGCCCTGCTTCAAGTCGAGGGCCGCGGTCCGGAGACGATCCAGAGAGACGTCCTCCAGATAGAGATCGATCGCCTTGCCGTCCATGTGCAGGCTGCGTTTGGCGACCTCACCGCTGCGCGCGTGCAACATCGCGTTGGTCTTGGGCGAGCGATAGCCGGAAATGATCTGGAAGTGAGCCTTGGTCTCGGTCCGGGCCGCGAGGCCGGCCATGATGTCGAAAAGCTCGGGATTCATCGGGGCGACGTCGCCGGTGCGGTAGTCGCGCAGCACCTTGTCGAGGGCCTGGACGGCGTCGGGCACGTACTCGCCCTTCTCGAAATAGACCGCCTCGACCTTTTCCTGGGTGTGCACGTTGTGCAGCTTCACCCAGCGGGGTTCGGACGAGACGCGCTGGATCGCCGGCCGGGGCGGGGGAACCGAAGTCTGCGGCAGGTCGTTATCCGCCATGCCTTCGGCCGCATTCCCGAGGTCCTGCTTCATCAGCAGGTCGGCGATGGGATCGGCCCCTGGGCCGAACTTGGACTGTGCGAAGGCCGCCATGGGCCCGACCGCACTGGCGCCCAGCACCCCGAGGCCAAGCCCCAGAAGCTTGCGTCGTTCGATCATGGATACGCTTTCCCGACTGACTGCGTCAGGCAGCCCGAAGGCCGCCCAAGCTCACTTGGAACACGATAAACTTTCCGGATCGGAAAGGCTTACGCACCAAAAGAGGCCTGACGAGGGCGCTCGGGTCAAGCGGAGCTGGGACGGGCATGACAGCCGAAAGCGTGAGCGGCTTTGACGCCGGCCACGCTTCAAATGCTTTAAAGACAGTCGCTTGGGCGCCCCGGTGAGGCGCTCAGACGGCTTTCGCTGCGGCGATACGCTGCACCAGCGCGCGATCCCACCCGTACGGGTCATCGCGGAAATTCACCTGCCCGTCCGGGGTCACATAGGCGGTCCAGTAGAGCAGGAAGACGGCCATCGGCTGGGCCAGCTGGGCGCGCACCGTTTTGCCCGAGGCGATGGTCGTGTCGACGTTTTCCGGCGTCCATTCGGCGCTGCCGCTCAGCAGTTGCTTGGCCAGCGGGATCGGCTTTTCCAGGCGCACGCAGCCGTGGCTGGCCAGGCGGCTGTAGCTGGCGAACTTGGCCCGCGACGGGGTGTCGTGCAGATAGACGCCGTAGGGATTGTTGAAATCGAACTTCACCAGGCCCAGCGCGGCCTTGTCGCCGGCCTTCTGCTGCAGACGCGAGCCGCCGTCGCCGGTCGGGATGACGATGAAGTCGTTGCGCGCCAGATAGCCCGGATTGGCCCGCTCCTTGGGCCACAGCTCCTTGGTGGCGATCGAGGACGGCACGTTCCAGGGCGGGTTGAGCACGATCGAGTGGATCGCCGATTGCAGCATCGGCGTCTCGTCGCCCGGACGCCCGGTGACCGCGCGCATGGTCAGGGTCGGGGCGTCGTGGTGGAAGACGCTCATGACGGCGGCGGCGATGTTCACCTGGATGCGGTCGGCCGGCAGTTCCTGCGGCAGCCAGCGCCAGCGCTCCATGTTGGCGACGATCTGGTCGATGCGCAGCTGCACCGGCACGTTCAGCGCCGTCAGGGTGCCCTTGCCGAGCACCCCGTCGGGATTGAGGCCAAAGCGCTTCTGGGCGCGCATCAGGGCCTGCTGCAAAGCCTCGTCGAACACCGCCACGCCGTCGACGGCGATGGTCGGGTCCTCGACCGCCAGCCGGGCCTCCAGCTGGACGATGCGCGGATCGGCCTTGTCGCCCAGCTTCAGGGGCGCGCCTTCGGGGATGACCGCCCAGCCGCCGCGAGCGGCGATGTCGCGGTAGGTGACGAGGCCCTTCTGCAGGGTCTGGTAGCCGGTATAGGGCGGAGACAGCTCTTCCAGCCAGCCGGCCAGCTGGTCGTTCTGCACGGCGGCGGCGAAGCCGGGCGCGGGGTCGTAGGCGGCCGGGCGCAGGCCCCAGTTGTTGTCGAAGTCGGCGGGCGCCAGACGTCCGCTGTGCACGGCCTTGGCGTAGCGCAGGGTCAGGGCGATCAGCTGGTTCAGGCCCGCCTGGCGGTCGGCGCCGTTACGCGAGTCCAACTGGGCCAGGGCGCGGTCGGGCGCGAAGGCGCCGGGCTCGAAGCCGTGCGAGGGCGCATTCGTCAAAGCCTTGGCCAGCAGGTCGACCTGGTCGGCGCGCAGAGCCGGCGGCGCGGGCACGGGCACGGGCGCCTGTTGCGGCGCCCTTACCGGCCGGACCTGAGCTTGAGCATGAACGATCGGGGCCGCCGACATCCACAGGGCCGCCCCAAGCAGGGCGGTCGAAACTTTCAGGCTCTGTCTCACCGTTGACGGGTCTCGCACGCACTTGCGCGCGGCCCCTCCGCGCACTTCTCAAATGGCAATTCCGCGTCGGCTTCGTCAACGCGAGGATCGTGAAAGACGAACGGCCAAGGTCGCCTTTTGGTTCTTTCTCACGTTGCGGAACCTTAACGCCACACTCGCGGTTTGCACTCCGACGTCGGCGCCTTTGCGCCACAATCGTCCTTGGCAGGATCACCACACATGAGAATCGCCCAGGTTCCCCCCCTGTATGAAGCCGTTCCGCCGCGGTTCTACGGCGGGACGGAACGGGTGGTCGCGCACCTGACCGACGCCCTGGTCGATCTCGGCCACGAGGTCACCCTGTTCGCCTCGGCCGAAGCCCGCACCAAGGCCGACCTGGTGGTCGTCCGCGACCAGGCGATCCGCCTGGACCCCGCCCCGCTGAAATCCGACCTCGCCGCCCACATCGCCATGCTGGCAGAAGTCCGCCGCCGCGCCGACGACTTCGACGTCATCCACTTCCATACCGACATGATCCACTTCCCGCTGTTCGAAGGCATGGCGGGAAAGACCCTGACCACCCTGCACGGGCGGCTGGATTTGAAAGACCTGCCGGGCGTCTATCGCCGCTGGCCGCAGTTTCCGCTGGTGTCGATCTCCGACAGTCAGCGCGCGCCCCTGCCCTTCGCCAACTGGGCCGGCACGGTGCTGCACGGCATGTGCGCCGAGATCTACGAATATCATCCGAAATCAGAAGGTTACCTCGCCTTCCTCGGACGGATCTCGCCGGAGAAGGGTCCGGAACGGGCGATCGCCATCGCCAAGCGCGTGGGCCGCCGGCTGAAGATCGCCGCCAAGGTCGACGCCGCCGACCGCGAATACTTCCATGCCGTCGTCGAGCCGCTGCTCGACCACCCGCTGATCGAGTTCGTCGGCGAGATCGGCGACGCCGAGAAGTCGGCTTTCCTGGGCGGCGCGGACGCCCTGCTCTTCCCCATCGCGTGGCCCGAGCCGTTCGGCCTGGTGATGATCGAGGCCATGGCCTGCGGCACGCCGGTGATCGCCTACCAGTGGGGCTCGGTGCCCGAGGTGATCGAGGAAGGCGTGACCGGCTTCATCGTCGACGACGAGGACGAGGCCGTGGCCGCCCTGCGCCGGCTGCCCGACCTGTCGCGCCAGACGGTGCGCGCGCGGTTCGAGACCCGGTTCTCGGCCCACGCCATGGCCCGTCGATACGAAGACCTCTACGGCCGCCTGGACGAGGCGGCCCAGCCGCCGCGCCTGACCCTGGCCCAGAGCGCCTGATCCGTCGGCGGCCCAGTCCAACGGCCAAGCTGCCGGCCTGAGGCCGCATTGTGTTTTCAAGTTTCAGCGACCGCGCCCCCACCGGCGCGGCCGCTGATCGCGTTTAAGACCCAGCGTTCCGGATAAGGGGCATCGAATGGACGACCTCGCACCGACCCCGTTGACCGCCGGCGAGCAGGGCGAAACCGGCGAACCCCGCGTTCCCTATCGGCTGTTCGCCCTGAAGGACCGCGACACCTTCCTGGTGGCCGACGCCTTCGGCGACGTGCTGGGGGCGGCCGACGGCCTGTTCCACGACGACACCCGGCTGCTGTCGCGCCTGCGGCTGCTGATCGGCGGCAAGCCGCCGGCCCTGCTGAGCGCCAGCGTCTCGCAGGACAACGTCTTCTTCACCTCGCACTCGACCAATCAGACCGTCCAGTCGCTGGGCGGATCCTCGGCGCCGCACGGCGCGATCCACATCGAGCGCAAGCGCTTCCTGTGGTCCGAGCGGCTTTATGAACGCCTGCGCTTCGTCAACTACAGCCGCGACATGGTCATCCTGCCGGTGCTCCTGGAGTACGACGCCGACTTCCACGACATGTTCGAGGTGCGCGGCTCCAAGCGGAAAGCCAGGGGCCGGGTGCTGCCGGCCGAGCTCAACGGCCGCTCGGTGCGCTTCGCCTACCAGGGCCTGGACGAGCTGCGCCGCGACAGCGTCATCGCCTTCTCCGAGCCGCCGGGACGCCTGACGCCGCAGCGGGCCGAGTTCATGTTCATGCTGACGCCGGACACCCATTTCGACCTCTATCTCGAGGTCGGGCCGGTTCCGGACCACCCGCCGACCCGCGAGCGCTGGCGCGCCGCCGCCGCCCGGGCGCGGCTGGACATGCGCGGCCGCCGCCGGCGGGGCGCGCGACTGAACAGTTCCGGCCGCCTCTTCAACGACTGGCTGGAGAAGTCGCGGGCGGATCTCGCCCTGCTGACCACCGAGTTCGAAACCGGCCCCTATCCCTATGCCGGCATCCCGTGGTTCTCGACCCCGTTCGGCCGCGACGCCATCATCACCGCCTGGCAGGTGCTGTGGATCGAGCCGCGCCTGGCCAAGGGCGTGCTGGCCTATCTGGCCGCCCACCAGGCCGAGGAGGTCAGCGCCTTCCGCGACAGCGCGCCCGGCAAGATCATGCACGAGACCCGCAAGGGCGAGATGACCGCCCTCGGCGAGCTGCCCTTCGGCCGCTACTACGGCGGGGTCGACACCACGCCGCTGTTCGTGGCCCTGGCCTGCGCCTATGCCGAGCGAACCGGGGACCTGGCCTTCATCGACAGTCTTTGGCCGCGGCTGCAAGCGGCCATCGGCTGGATAGAACACTTCGGCGACAGCGACGGCGACGGCCTGATCGACTACGCCCGGGGCGCCGACACCGGCCTTTCCAACCAGAACTGGAAGGACAGCGAGGACAGCGTCTTCCACGCCGACGGCAAGTTCCCCGATGGCCCGATCGCCGTGGTCGAGGTGCAGGGCTACGCCTTCGCCGCCTTCAAGGGCATGGCGGATCTCGCCCGCCGGCGCGGCGAGGCCGATCTGGCCGGACGCTGGGCCGCCAGGGCCGAGTATCTGCGGACCATGGTCGAGGAGCGGTTCTGGATGGAGGACAAGGGCTTTTACGCCATGGCCATCGACGGCCACGGCCAGCCCTGCCGGGTGCGCGGCTCCAATCCCGGGCACCTGCTGTTCTGCGGCCTGCCTTCGCCCGAGCGCGCCGCCAAGGTGGCCGAAACCCTGCTTTCGAACGTGTTCCACAACGGCTTCGGCGTGCGGACCCTGGCCGAGGGCGAGCCGCGCTTCAATCCGATGAGCTATCACAACGGCTCGGTCTGGCCGCACGACACCGCCATCTGCGCCATGGGCCTGGCCCGCTACGGCCATCGCGACGGGGTGGTGCGGATGACCTCGGGCCTGTTCGAGACCGCGGCCCACTACGAGATGCGCCTGCCGGAGCTGTTCTGCGGCTTTCCCCGCCAGCCGGGCGAGCCGCCGGTGGCCTATCCTGTGGCCTGCCTGCCCCAGGCCTGGGCGGCGGGCTCGGCCTTCATGATGCTCCAAGCCTGTTTGGGCATCACCGTCGACGGCTGGGCCGGCGAGATCCGCATCCAGGAGCCGCGCCTGCCGATCGGCATCGACAGCCTGTCGATCGAGAACCTGGGCGTCGGCGACAAGCTGACCGACCTTTCCTTCGAGCACGTCGGCCGCCATGTCACGGTGCAAAGCGGCCGACATTCGACCGTGCCGATCCTGACCCGCAGCTAGTCTTCGCGTCCCCCAGTCACCGCGTACCCAAGAGCAAGAAGAGCATCCCATGCCCCAGAATCTCGACCTCTTCCCGATCGGCAACTGCGCCGTGAACGCCCTGATCGACCGCGACGGCCGGTTCGTCTGGGGCTGCATGCCTCGGGTCGACTCCGATCCGGTGTTCTCGACCCTGCTCAGCGGCCTGGAGTCGCCGTTCGAGGGCGGCAAGGGGCTATGGGACGTGGTCGTGGACGGCGCGACGAGCGTTGAGCAGGCCTATCTGCGCAACACCCCGATCCTGCGCACGGTGATCACCGACGCCGACGGGGCGAGCCTGGAGATCATCGACTTCGCGCCGCGCTTCCAGCAGTTCAGCCGCATCTATCGTCCCACCGCCTTCATCCGGCTGGTGCGGCCGCTGAGCGGGGTGTGCCGCGCCACCATCCGCCTGCGGCCAACGGCCAGCTGGGGCGGCCGCCTGGCCGAGCACACCAACGGCTCCAACCACATCCGCTATCTTTGCTCGGACATGACGATCCGGCTGACGACGGATTGCCCGGTCTCGCACATCCTGGAAGAACGCACGTTCCGCATCGAGCGGCCGATCGCCATGTTCCTCGGGGCCGACGAGGGCTTCGACGCCGACGTCGGGGCCACCTGCGCCCGCATGCTGCAACAGACCGAGGACTATTGGCTGAACTGGGTGCGGGGTCTCGCCGTGCCGCTCGACTGGCAGTCGGCGGTGATCCGCGCGGCCATCACCCTGAAGCTCTGCACCCACGAGGAGACCGGCGCGATCGTCGCGGCCATGACCACCTCGGTGCCCGAGCACGCCAACAGCGGCCGCAACTGGGACTACCGCTACTGCTGGCTGCGCGACGCCTACTACGTGGTCCAGGCCCTCAACCGCCTGGGGGCGGTCGACATCCTGGAGAACTACCTCTCCTACCTGCGCAACATCGTCGACCGGGCGGCCGGCGGCCACATCCAGCCGCTGTTCGGTGTGGGCTACGAGCCGGCGCTGATCGAGCGCTTCGCCCCGGATCTGGCCGGCTATCGCGGCATGGGGCCGGTGCGGATCGGCAACCAGGCCTTCGAGCACCAGCAGCACGACGTCTACGGCCAGATCGTGCTGTCCTCGACCCAGGCCTTCTTCGACGAGCGCCTGCTGCGGCCGGCCACCGTCGACGACTTCAAGGCCCTGGAGCCGGTGGGCGAGCGGGCCTTCCAGCTGCACGACCAGCCCGACGCCAGCCTGTGGGAGTTCCGCGGCCGGGCCAATGTTCACACCTATTCCTCGGTGATGTGCTGGGCCGCCTGCGACCGCCTAGGCAACGTCGCCGACAAGCTGGGCCTGGCCGATCGCGCCGCCTTCTGGAACGAGCGCGCGGCGAAGGTGCGGGGCGCCATCGACAGCCAGGCCTGGAACGAGACCCTGGGCCGGTTCGCGGCCACTTTCGGCGGCGAGGAACTGGACGCCAGCCTGCTGCAGCTCGTGGACCTGCGCTACATCGCCGCCGACGACCCGCGCAACAAGGCCACGGTGGCGGCCATCGAGGCGGGGCTGCGCAAGGGCAGCTACCTGCTGCGCTACGCCCTGCCCGACGACTTCGGCACGCCGCAGACGGCCTTCAACATCTGCACCTTCTGGCTGATCGAGGCCCTCTATCTGGAGGGCCGCATCGAGGAGGCCCGGGGCCTGTTCCAGGAGATGCTCGACCGCCGAACGGCCGCCGGCCTGCTGTCGGAGGACATCGGTTTCGAGGACGGCGAGCTGTGGGGCAACTACCCGCAGACCTATTCGCTGGTGGGGCTGATCAACTGCGCCGCCCTGCTCAGCCGGCCGTGGACTTCCGTCCGCTGACGGAGCGTCAACCCAGCAGGGCGCACGTTTTGGTGAGCGAAACGTGACGCACAGCTGGACCGTGCAGGGGATCGAAACCGGCCGCGGATGCGTTGTTGGCGCCTAGTTCCATAGTGAAAGGGGCCTAACTGCATGACCGTGTACGGGTCTGCCGCTCGGCTTGCGCCGTCGGATCTTCCGCCGCCGCCCATCAAGTTTCCCAGTAACGCCGCCTTGTTCCTCGACCTCGACGGAACACTCGCCCCCATCATGCCGCGTCCGGACGACGTCGGTCCCGACGCCGCGCGCGCGGCCCTGCTGGCGCGCCTGCGCACGGCCTTGAACGACCGCGTGGCCGTGGTCAGCGGCCGCTCGCTGGACGATCTTTCCCGCATCCTCGGCCAGGACGGCGTGGCCTATCTGGCCGCCGTGCACGGGCTGGAACGCCGCACGCCCGCCGGCGCCTGGCGGTCCGAGCCCCACGAGGGCCTGGCCGCGGCCCGCGACGTGCTGGGCGATCTGGCCCGCTGCGATCGCGGCCTGCTGCTCGAGGACAAGCACCTGAGTCTCGCCCTGCACTACCGCAACACGCCCTCGGCCGCCGACGCCGTGGTCGAAGCGGCCGAGCGCCTGGCGCGCCAGACCGGCCTCGTGCTGCAACTGGGCGACATGGTCGCCGAGCTGCGCACGCCCGGCCAGGACAAGGGCTCGTCGGTCGCCGCCCTGCTGCGCGAACCGGCCTTCCATGGCGCCGCGCCGATCTTCGTCGGCGACGACCTGACCGACGAGGACGGCTTCGAGGCCGCCCGCCGCCTGGGCGGCTTCGGCGTGCTGGTCGGGGCCGAGCGCCCCACCGCCGCCACCTATCGCCTGGACGGCCCGCAGGCCGTTCACGCCTGGCTGGACGCCGCAGCCCAGGCCGTCACGACCAGCGAGGCAGCCCGATGAGCCGCCTGATCGTCGTTTCGAACCGCGTCAATCCGCCGTCCGGCAAGGGTGAGGAAAGCGTCGGGGGCCTGGCCATGGCCCTGGCCGCGGCCCTGCGCGAATATTCCGGTATCTGGTTCGGCTGGAGCGGCAAGACCACGCCGGAGTTCACCGGCCAGCTGTCGATGCAGCGCATCGAGGGCGTGACCGTGGCCACGGTCGACCTCGAGGAAGGCGACTACCAAGAGTACTATAACGGCTACGCCAACAAGACGCTGTGGCCGCTGTTCCACTACCGCGTCGACCTGACCGCCTACGACCGCTCGTTCGGCGAGGGCTACGACCGGGTCAACAAGCGTTTCGCCGAGACCCTGCGCCCGCTGATCGAGCCGGACGACATCATCTGGGTGCACGACTACCACCTGATCCCGATGGCGCGGGAGCTGCGGCGACTGGGCGTGACCAACCGCATCGGCTTCTTCCTGCACATCCCCTGGCCGGCCCACCAGCTGGTGGTCACCCTGCCCCGCCACCGGCCGCTGGTGGAGGCGATGTTCCACTACGACCTGATCGGCTTCCAGACCGAGGAAAGCCTGCAGGCCTTCGAGGGCTATGTGCTCAACGAGGTCGGCGGCGAGAAGACCGAGGACGGGCGGCTGCGCGCCTTCGGCCAGGTGACCGAGGCCGGGGCCTTCCCGATCGGCATCGACGCCGAGGACTTCGCCCGCATCACCAAGAGCTCGCGGGCCATGCGGGTCTATGACCGGATGGCGGCCCACAGCGTGTTCCGCAAGATGGTCGTGGGCGTCGATCGCCTCGACTACTCCAAGGGCCTGGAAGAGCGCCTGATCGGCTTCGAGCGCTTCCTGCACGACAACGAGGACGCGCGAAACGAGGTCATGCTGCTGCAGATCGCGCCGATCTCGCGCGACGAGGTCGAGGCCTACCAGGACATCCGCCATCGCCTGGACGGCCTGATCGGCCGGATCAACGGCGCCTATGCCGAGATGGATTTCACGCCGATCCGCTATCTCAACCGCTCCTACCGGCGCGACGAGCTGGCGGGGGTCTATCGCGCAGCCAGGGCGGCGCTGGTCACGCCCCTGCGCGACGGCATGAACCTGGTGGCCAAGGAATATGTCGCCTCGCAGAACCCCGACGATCCGGGCGTGCTGATCCTGTCGCGCTTCGCCGGCGCCGCGCGGCAGATGAAGGAGGCGCTGATCATCAATCCCAACAGCCCGGAGGAAATCTCCGACGCGCTGAGCCGGGCGCTCGCCATGGACGAAGGCGAGCGCAAGCGGCGCTGGGAGGCCTTGATGGACAACGTCACCCGCCAGGACGTCACCGCCTGGCGTGACGACTTCGTGGCCGCCCTGAAGGGGCGTCCGCCTGTGGCCGAGGCGGCCAACACTGAAGTCCCCGAGGAGGATCCGCCGGTCGTGGCGGTCAAGAAGGCCGCCCTGGTCGGAGCCAAGAAGTAGCATGGCCGCCCGCCCCACCTGGCAGGGCCACCTGCGGCTCTCGCTAGTGACCTGCCCGGTGGCGCTCTACACCGCCACCAATCCCGGCGGCGAGGTGCGGTTCAACCTGCTGCACCCCAAGACCCACAACCGCATCAAGATGGTGGCGACGGACCCGGACCTCGGGCCCGTCGAGCGGTCGGACCTGGTGAAGGGATACGAGGTCGAGAAGGACCGCTACGTCATCGTCACGCCCGAGGAGATCGAGAGCGTGCGGCTGGAAAGCACCCGCACCATCGACATCGAGCGCTTCGTCGATATGGCCGACATCGACCGGCTGTACTGGGACAACCCGTATTTCCTGGTTCCGGACGGCAAGCTGGCGGTCGAGGCCTATTCGGTGATCCGCGACGCCATGGCGGGCGCCAGGCGCATCGCCCTGGGCCGCGTGGTCATGCACACCCGCGAGCGGTTGCTGGCCATCGAGCCGCGCGGCAAGGGCCTGGTCGCCTGGTCGCTGCGGTCCTTCGACGAGGTGCGCGATCCGGCCGACCTGTTCGACGATATCCCGGCCAAGAAGGCCGACGCCTCGATGATCGCCATCGCCCGCAAGATCATCGAGCAGCAGGACGGCCTGTTCGAACCCGAGGCCTTCAAGGACCGCTACGAGGACGCCCTGCGCGAGCTGATCAAGCGCAAGGAAAAGGGCGGCAAGGCCAAGGTCTCGGCCGCTCCGCCCGAGGACACCAACGTGGTCGACCTGATGGAGGCGCTGCGCAAGAGCCTGGGGGGCAAGGCGCCGGCGAAGAAGCCAGCGACGAAGACCCCAGCCAAGACCAAGAAAGCCTCCTAGCGCCCCAAAATCCGAGCATCCCCGCGAAGGCGGGGATCCAAGCTGAGCGTATCGTCAGGACGCGACGCATCTCACCCGACTCGGCTTGGACCCCCGCCTTCGCGGGGGAGATCGGTGTTTTCAGCGAATGCCGCTTAAGCCGCCTCGGCTGCCGGCGCCTTGGCTTCCTTCAGACGCAGGTAGATGCAGCCGAAGCCGACGATCGCGTTGAGGATGCCCACCAGCACGAACGGCGAGGCCGGGCCGACGACGTCGAACAGCACGCCGCCGACAGTGCCCAGCACCAGGATGCCGAACGCGCCGCACAGGTTGAAGAAGCCGATGACGGCGCCGCGGCCCTCCTCCGGCGCTTCCTTGCCGATCAGGGCCTGCGAGCCGATGAAGGCGCTGATCTGGCCAACGCCCAGCAGCACGAACAGCGGCATGGCCGCCTTGCTCAGCGGATCGTCGATGAACATCGTCGCCAGATAGCCGACGCCGCCCAGCAGCATGCAGGCGGCAAGAGCCGTCAGACGGTGGGCCTTGTCGATCATCAGGGCCACGACCACGGGCCACAGCAGGGCCGCCGACTGGGCGACGATGAACGGGATGCGGCCCTGGTCGAGGGCGTCGGCCAGCGAGGCGCCGTTCTCCAGCGCCGCCTTCTTGCCCCAGGCGATGGCGTAGGCGCCGACGATGGCCAGGTCGCCCCGGGCAACGAAGGCCGAGGCGTAGGCCAGGACGATGCGCGGATTGGCCTTGGCGGCCGCCACGCCCACGCCCAGCTGGGCCGAGAGCTTGGGACGCTCGACGGTGCGCGTCGCCACACCGGGCTTGAGGCCAAACCACATGACAGCGGCCGAGATCACGCACATCACCGCGGCGATCGCCAGGGCGGCCTGGCCGGCGGCCTTCTCGCCCATGCCGTCGGCGACGAAGATCGAGGGAAGCTTGCCGATGGCGAGCGCCAGAACCACCACGCCCAGGCCGTTGAGCACGCCCGACAGGGCGACGATCTTGCCGCGGTCGCGCGCCTTCACGTAGTCGGCCAGGATGGTCGACAGCATGCCCGTCGTCGCCCCGATGCCGACGGCGTAGACCACCTTGTACAGCGACAGGTCCCACAGGCTGGTGGCCAGCGGATAGAGCAGATAGCCGGCCGCCGTGGCCAGGAAGCCGATGGCGTAGACCGCCCGGCGCCCAACGCGGTCGGCTAGGGCCCCGGCCAGGCCGAACACGAACAGCAGCGCCACCTCGTTGACGAGGTTCAGGATCCCCAGGGCCGAGCCCTGGCGATCGAGCGGCACGCCCAGATTGGCGCTGAGCACGTAGGGCGTCATGATCGCCACGGTCGTGGCCAGGCCGATATTGACGAAGGAGGCGTAGAGCGCGGTCCACATGTTGCCGGCGCTTACGCCCAGCTCGATCGCCACTATGCCGAAGCGCTCGGGATCTTTGGCCTTCGCCATTTGGGGGAACTCCAGGAAAGCTTGGGGGCAAGGAAAAGGCCCGGCGCGCAAGCGCGCCGGGCCTTGGCAGTTCACACGATCAGCAGGATCAGAAGGTCTTGCTGATGCGGATCGAGGCGGCGCGCTTGTCAGGCAGGCTGACGACGTAGGAGCGCGGCGGGGTATTGTTGTTCAGGTCGAAGAAGCCGAAGTCGGTCGCCGCGATGGCGTTCTTCGGCGTGTCGTCGTCGAACAGGTTGGTCACCGCCAGATCGACGCCCCAGGACCCGTCGGTGATCCCAGCCCGCAGATCCGAGACGAAGTAGCTCGGCAGCCAGGTCAGGTTGTTCTGGGTCATGTAGCGCTTGGACTGGTAGCGGCCGCTCAGTTCGGTCGTCCAGGTCCAGCCGGCGCCGACCGGCAGGTCGCCGGTCAGCAGGGCCGAGACGTTCAAGCTGTGCTTGGGCGTCAGCGGCACCGCCTTGCCGGTGTAGTCGCCGCCGGTGGACTCGATCCGGTCGAAGTAGCCGGGGGTCGGGACCTTGTAGTCGGTGAACTCGGCGTCGGTGTAGGTGTAGTTGCCGCTGAGCGTCAGCCAGTTCGTCGCCCGCCAGTCACTGGTCAGGTCGAAGCCCTTGCTTTCGCTTTCGCCGGCGTTCTCGACCGACGGCACCGAGGTGCCGCCCAGAACCTTGGTCGTGCCGATCTGCTGGTTCTTGTAGCGGTTGAAGAAGATGGCGCCGTTCAGAACCAGGTCGCCGCCGAGGAACACGTTCTTCGAGCCGATTTCGAAGCTTTGCAGCTTTTCCGGCTTGAAGGTGGAGTCGACGCTGCCGCTGGTGCCGGTGGTGTCGACGCCGCCCGGCTTGAAGCCTTCGCCGTACGACGCATAGACCGAGTTGCGCGACGAGAGCTTGTAGTTGACCACGAAGTTCGGCGTGAAGGCGTCGGCTCGGACGGTCTTCTTGTCGATCTGGGTGGTCTTGGCGAGCTGGGCGGCCCGCACGGTGGCGGTGCCGGCCGGACCGGAGGTGCAACCCAGCTGAGCCAGGCAGACCAGCTGGACGCCGAACAGGCGATAGTACATCGGCTGGTACGGGCTGCCGCGATAGGCGACCCGTTCCTCGATGTAGCGACCGTCGAAACGCACGGTCAGGGCGTCGGTGACGTCGTATTCGACGCTGCCGGCCCAGGACAGCGAGTCCGTCTCACGCGAGATCTTCAGAGGATAGTCCGCCGTGGCCTTGGCCGTGGTGGTCGGCGCCTGGAAGGCGCCGGTCGCGGTGGCCCCGCCGCCCATGAAGAGCGCCGTCAGGATGGTCAGGCGCGGGTCGGAACCCTCGCGCATCCAGAACTGGTCCTTGTTGATCTGGCTGGCTTGCTCGTGGAAGTACAGGCCTTCCAGCGAGGTGCGCAGCTTGCCGAAGTTCTTGCTCCACCGCAGCGTCTGGCTCTGCTGCTTGGTGTCGAAGTCGTCGTCCAGCATCACCGAGAAGCCGATGGCCGGCAGGCCGCCGGTCGGCGCCACGGTCGAGTAGTTGAGACCGTAGGCCCGCAGGAAGCCCAGATACTGGTAGAGCGAGCCGTAGAACGGCGCCATGCCGGCATAGAGCGGCAGGACGTTGCCCGTCAGGCTGTTGTTGGAGTTGTCGAAGTCCTGGATCTGGGTGGTCTCGCCGCGGGTGATGCCCGTCAGCGAGGTGAACGTGCCCCAGTCGCTTTCGTAGTTGATGTCGAACGAAGCGCGGGTCGCGTCGGTGACCGTGCCCGAGAAGTCCTTACCCGTGCGCGGATCCAGCGAGTAGGACACCGTCCGGCTCTTGACGACGGCGGCGTCGCTGAGATCGCCCTTCACGGTGAAGCCCGGCCGATTGTTGCTCGGATCGGTGACGGCCACGCCGAGATTGGCGGTGTTGGCCGTGCCGGTCGCCGGGTTGACCGCGGTGATGTAGGCCCGGGCCATCTGGTCGTATTCCTCGTGCGAGTGCTGCACGCGGGCGAAGACCGTCAGGTTCTCGGTCGGCTTGATCAGCAGGCCAAGAGCAGCGCCCTTGGACTCGCCGCCGCCGACGCGGGCGCCGCTGACGCTGTTCTTGTACTGGCCGTCGGTTTCCCAGGCGCCGACGTTCAGGCTGAGCGCCAGCTTGTCCTGGACCAGCGGACCGCTCAGCGAGGCCTTGCCTTCCTTGAGGCCGAAGCTGCCGGCCTCGAGACTGGCCTTGCCTTCGAACTCGCTGAGGTTCGGACGCTTGGAGATGTAGTTGATCGCGCCGGAGAAGGCCGAACGGCCGTAGAGCACGCTCTGCGGGCCCTTCACCACTTCGATCCGCTCGGCGTCGACGAAGCGCAAGGACGCCAGCGCACCGCCACCGGCGGTGGCGAAGGCTTCCGACGACGTGTCGATGCCGTCCACCAGGATGGCGACGTTCGGACGGCCCCGAACGGCTTGCACCCCACGAATGGCCGGACGCGTGTCGCTAGGCGTCAGACCCTGGTCAAAGGTTAGGCCCGAGGTGGACTGGGCCACCCGCGAGATATCAGAAATGTTGCGACGTTCGATCGTCTCGGCCGACACCGCGTTGATGGTGATCGGAACGTCTTGCAGAGATTCCGACTTATTCCGCGCCGTGACGGTGATTTCACCAATCACCGTTGGCTCTTCTGAAGTCGTCGTTTGCGCGACGGCTTGCCCCGCGCAAATCAAAAGCGTAAGAGCGCTCGCGCTCGCGCAGTAGATATTCATCGCCGACTTGGTCATGACTCCCCTCTTCAAATCTTGACCACACCCCGCCGCGTTCCCCGCGACTGTTCCCCGCCGGTCAAGATGATGGAGCCGGACCAATACAGGTCTTGCGATAAAGCGTTTGTCCGTCCATCGGATAGGAGTTCAGGAAAGTAAGCCATGCTGTCAGAGATCGCCGCCGCGCCCAAGCCTCGACAATCACGTCGGATCGCCACTGAAGCAGCGATCGTGGAGGCTTTTGGGCGTCTGATGGAGCGCGGAAGCGTCCACGACGCGGGTGTGAACGCCCTAATCAAGGAAGCGGGCGTCGGCAAGAAACAAATCTATGACTATTTCGGCGGACTGGGGGGCGTGGCCGACGCCTGGGTGCGTCGCACGGGCGTCTGGCCCCGCCTGACCGACATGATCGACGAGTCGCTGGAGGTCTTTCACCAGCGCCCGGCCATGGAGCGCCTGCGCATGCTGGTGCGGGCCTACGCCTCGACCCTGCGCGCCCACCCCGCCGTCGCCACCATCATGGCCGGCGAATTCGCCGGGCCGCCCGAACTGCGCGACGCCGTCACCGCCGTGCGCATCCGCATATGGGAAGAGTACGAGCGGCTGTTCATCGGCCAGCGCAGCGAGGACAAGGAGCTGCTGGCCGTGGCCATGACCATGCTGTCGGCCGTCTCCTACATCGGCATGCGCGCCAAGTTCGAGCCCAACTTCTTCGGCTTTGATCTTCACGACGACGCAGCTTGGGATAAGGTCGCAGGCATGCTCGACCACGTGATGGGCCGCTATCAGACGGGCGTCGAGGTCGCGACTACTCGTCAGGCGGATATCGCCGAATAGAAAATTGACCGGTCGGTCCCTTTTTGAAAACCTCCGAGCATCCCGCCAACCGCGGGACTGATGGCACCCGGAGACCTTCATGTTCGGCGACCCCCTCTCTCTTCCCGTCAAACCCCAGGCGGGAGACCTCTGGGTGGCCGCGACCACGGTCACCGACCACCAGCTCAAGCTGGGCCTGTCGCGCATCCTGCTGCTGGGCCCGGACCTTCAGGTGAAGGCCGCGCTGCACACGGGCGACTTCGGCATGGTTTCGGGCCTGGCGGTGAATCCCCGCACCGGCGAGCTAAACGCCCTCGACCCCTTCGCCCGCAACGTCACCCGCATCGACGCCGACGGACGCCGCGTTCCCGGCCAGGCCTCGCTTCTCCCCGGTCGAGGCCTGGGCTCCATGGTGTTCCTGCCCGACGGCGGCGCCCTGGCCGGCGAGCACCTCTCGGGCCTGGCCCCGCCGTTCACCGGCGAAGGCCGCCTGGTGCGCTTCGACGCCGACGGCCGCATCGTGCGCTTCTATCGCCCCGAGTATCATGGCGGCGTGATGGGCTTCCTGGGCGTCACGCACCTTACCCTTCTGTCGGACGGCAAGACCGTGGCCTACGTCTCCGAGACCGGAAACACCGTCTTCCGCTACGACATCGAGGCCGACGCCCAGCTGTCGCCGCTCTATGTCCGCACCGATCCCCCGGGCATGGTGTTCGGCCTGGCGACCGCCCCGAACGACGACGTGCTGGTCAGCTGCGGCAATGAAGTGCGCCGCGTGGCCCAGGACGGCTCGGTGGTCCGCGCCTACGCCGTGCCGGAAGGCCGCGGCTGGTCGTTCCTGCGCGCCGCCGAAGACGGCGCCCACTTCTGGGCCGGCGACTTCTTCTCGGGCCAGCTGGCCAAGATCGCGCTGGACAGCGGCGAGACCGTCGCCAGCGTTCAGCTCGACATTCCGTTCGGCGTGACGTCGATCGTGGAAGCGAAGGCGGCCTGATGGGCAAGAAGCGCAAGATCCTGCTGGCGGGCCTCGGCGTCGTCGTCCTGGCGGGCGCGGCGACCTATGCGTCGGCGCCGCTCTACTGGAGCCGCTATTTCCGCGCCCTGACCGTCAATCCGCTGGAGCCGCCGATCGACTGGTACAAGCCGGTCGCCGTCGTCAAGGGCGCGCCGGACAAGGCCCTGCCGAAGACGACGCCGCAGGCGGCCGGGATCGATCCCGCCGCACTGGCCGCCGCCGCCGACTACGCCGGGGTCCGCAAGTCCGACGCCCTGATCGTCGTCAAGGACGGGGCGATCGTCTACGAGCGCTACTGGAACGGCGTCGGTCCCGAAAGCCGGATGAAGGCCCACTCCTTCACCAAGACCCTGACCGGCATGCTGGTCGGGGCCGCCATCGCCGACGGCAAGATCAAGTCGGTCGACCAGCCGGCCGCCGACTTCATCACCGAGTGGCGCGGCGACGAGCGCTCGAAGATCACCATCCGCGACCTCTTGCAGATGTCGTCGGGCCTTGCGGCGCCGGACTATTCCTACGCGCCGTGGTCCAGCACCATCCGCACCTTCCTGTCGCCGGACCTGGCCAAGGACAACCTGGCCCTGAAGGCGACCCACCCGCCGGGCACGGTGTTCGGCCATCACAACCCCGACCCGGTGGCGCTGAGCGTCATCGTCGAGCGGGCCACCGGCAGGACCTTCGCCGACTACATGTCGGAAAAGCTGTTCCGTCCCCTGGCCATGCATGACGGCCAGCTGTGGCTGGCCAAGGAAGGGGGCCTCGCCCACGGCGACTGCTGCCTGGTCTCGCAGGTGCAGGACTGGATGCGCGTCGGGATCATGCTGGCCAATGGCGGCTCGTTCGAGGGTCGCGAGGTGCTGCCAGCCTCGTACGTCGCGGCAATGAGCGCGCCGGGCAAGGCCAATCCGGGCTACGGCTTCCAGATCTGGCGCGGCCGCCCCTACGCGGCCGACCGCATCTATACCCCCGAGCGCCCCGACAAGAGCAGCAAGTCGGCCGAACCGATCGCCGCGGAAGACGCCATCTTCCTCGACGGCTGGGGCAAGCGACGCCTCTGGATCGTGCCGTCCCAGAAACTGGTTATCCTGCGCGACGGCGTGGATCTCGACGACTGGGACGACACCAAGATACCCAACCTCATCCTCCGCGGGCTCACCCCCGCCCCGCAGCCGGAGAAGACGCCATGATCAAGAACCAATGGTACGTGGCCGACTACAGCGACGAAATTCCCAACGGCGGCCACAAGCGGGTGAAGATGCTGGGCCTGGAGTTCGTGGTGTTCCGCGACTCCAAGGGCAAGGTCAGCTGCCTGTCGGACGTCTGCATCCACCGCGGCGCGTCGCTGGGCAGCGGCATGGTCGTGGATGACGCCATCGAGTGCCCCTATCACGGCTGGCGCTTCAACGGCGGCGGCAAGTGCGTGAAGATCCCGTCGCAGGAGCCGGACGCCAAGATCCCCCCGCGCGCCAAGATCGACTCCTATCCCGTGCAGGAGAAGTACGGGATGATCTGGGTGTTCATGGGCGACCTGCCCGAGGCCGAGCGCCCGCCCCTGCCGCCCTTCCCCGAGTTCGACGATCCGTCCTGGCGCTGCATCCGCGGCACCTACGAGTGGAAGGCCAACTACGCCCGCATCACCGAGAACGGCATCGACCCCTCGCACGCGGCCTTCGTCCACCCGAGCTTCGGCGACAAGGAAGCCCCGCAGGTCCACGAGTTCACCCTCGAGCAGGACGAGTACTCGGCCTATGCCGAGCTGAAGTTCGTGCCGCCCGAGTACAAGGGCATGTGGAAGTTCTTCCGCAAGGCCAAGCGCAGCATGGTCACCGTGCGCAACGGCTTCCACGTCTCGGGCGCCCACGTGCGGATCCAGATCCGCCCGACCCCGACCTGGTCGACGGTGATCTTCGACGTCAACACGCCGATCGACGAGACCACCACGATCACCCGCTGGATCATGGCCCGCAACTTCCTGACCCAGAAGATCTGGGACGGCGACAGCCGCCGCCGCACCCTGCGGATCTTCGAGCAGGACCGCGTGATCATGGAGAAGGTCTGCCCGGAGCTGCTGCCCGTCTATCTGCACGAGGAAGTCAGCGTGAAGTCGGACGGCATCATGGTGGCCTGGCGCAACAAGCGCCGCGAGCTGATCGAGAAGGGCTGGGCGCTGGACGTCGACGCCATGGAGCGCGACATCCAGGGCAAGCGGGCGATGGTCATCCCCTCGCCCGACCGCGCCAACCCCAAGCTGGCCAAGGACTTCCTGCTGAAGACCGTGCCGCTGGTCGACGGCGACCGGGTGCGGCAGGAAGCCCTGAAGCAGCGCCACGGCGCCGCCGCCACGGCCGCGGAGTAGTCCGGTGAAGAGCGTGAGAACGAGCATCCTCGCCCTCGTCGCCGCGCTGGCCGCCACGGGAGCCGCAAACGCGGCTTCCGTGGAGGTTCGCGTCTCCGGGGTCAGCAGCGCCAAGGGCCAGATCGTGGTCTCGGCCTGCGACAAGGCCACCTTCCTGAAGACCTGCCCCTACAACGTGAAGGTCCCCGCCGCCTCCGGCGCGGTGACCGCCAAGATCGCCAACCTGCCGCCCGGCCAGTGGTCGTTCCTGGCCTTCCACGACGAGGACGGCGACGGGGTGATGAAGAAGACTGCCCTGGGCCTGCCCGCCGACGGCGTCGGCCTGTCGCGCGATCCCAAGGCGAGGTTCGGCCCGCCGAAGTTCGAGGACTCAGCGGTGGACGTCGGCGCTGGTGGAGCCAGCGTGGCGGTGAGCCTGAAGTACTGATCCTTCTCCCCTTGTGGGAGAAGGTGTCGGCGTCAGCCGACGGATGAGGGGTCGCACAGACCTGAAACGCCGCGACAGCCGAAAGGCCCGTCGCGGCGTTTTACTTTTGAGAGACCCCTCATCCGACGTCCTTCGGACGCCACCTTCTCCCGCAAGGGGAGAAGGATCAGGCGGGAAATCCGCCCGCCTTCGACACCATCCCCGGCAGCGCCGGCGCGCCCAGCACATCCTTCAGCCAGCCCGCCGTGTCGATCAGCGACGGCAGGTCGAGCCCCGTCGCAACGCCCATCCGCGCGAACATGTAGGCCAGGTCCTCGGTCGGGACGTTGCCTGTCGCCGCCGGGGCGAAGGGGCAGCCGCCGATGCCGCCGATCGAGGCGTCGAGGCTGGCCACGCCCGCGCGCCAGGCGGCGAAGGCGTTGGCCAGGCCCGTGTTGCGGGTGTTGTGGAAGTGGGCGCGCAACACCGCGCCGGGCGCCACGGCGCGGACGGCGCCGAAGCGGGTCTCGACCGCCAGAGGGTCGCCCACGCCGATGGTGTCGGCCAGGGTGATCTCGGTGACGCCGAAGCTCGCCAGTTCGGCGGCGATCCGCGCCACCTGCTCGACCGCCACCTCGCCCTCGAACGGACAGCCGAAGGCCGCCGCGATAGTGACGCCCAGCTTCAGTCCCGCCTGGCGCGCGACCTCGGGCGCCTCTGAGATCTGCCGCAGGGTCTCGAAGACCGGGACGCCCTGGTTGCGGGCGTTGAAGGTCTCGCTGGCCACCACCACGAAATTGACCTCGTCGACATCGGCCGCGATGGCGCGGTCCAGGCCCCGGCGGTTCAGCACGAGGCCGATCAGCGACACGCCGCGCGAGCGCAGATCCTGCTGGCCGCGCAGCCGAGCCATCACCTCGTCGGCGTCGGCCATCTGCGGCACGGCGCGCGGATTGACGAAGCTGACCGCCTCGACACGGCGGGCGCCGGCCTCGACGGCCTTGAGCACCAGGGCGGCCTTGTCGGTCGCCGAGACCATCGTCTTCTCGTTCTGCAGCCCGTCGCGAGGCGACACTTCGACGATCTCGATGCGGGTGGTCATGACGCGTGTTCCTCGACGCCCGCGACACGGGCAGGCATGGCGCGCGAGCATGCGCGGCGGCGCCTTCGAAACCAGCGCCCCGCCCCCGGCGCCCGACAGGCGGGGAGCCCGCGCGGCCGCGCAGCGAACGCCGGTACGCGGCGCAAGCTCCTGCGATCAACGAGGGGAGCCGATCAATGAAAACTGCTGGAACACTCGCCGCCTGCGCCGGCGTATCGCTGCTGGCCCTGGCCTGGGCCGGCGCCGCGTCCGCCCAGGACACCGCCGTCGACGAGGTGGTGGTCACCGCCCGCCAGCGGGCCGAGAACCTGCGCGACGTGCCCGCCGCCGTCTCGGCCCTGAGCCAGGGGACGCTGGAAGCCGCCGGCGTCGCCCGCGCCGCCGACTTCGTCGCCCTGACGCCGGGCGTCAGCCTGGTGCAGGCCGCGGAGCAAGGCGACGCCCAGGTCAACATCCGCGGCGTCAACGGCGCCCGCGACGCCCAGGCCTCGTTCGCCTTCGTCGTCGACGGCGTGCAGATGGCCAATCCGGCCGCCTTCAATCGCGAATTCTCCGACCTGCGCCAGATCGAGGTGGTGAAGGGTCCGCAGGGCGCGGTCTACGGCCGCAACGCCGCCGCCGGGGCGATCATCGTCTCGACGGTCGAGCCGGGCGACGAGTTCGAAGGCTCGGCCAAGCTCAGCGCCGGCAACCGCAAGAGCTACGCCGGCGACCTGCGGGTGGCCGGCCCCCTCACCGACAAGCTGGCCGGCAACCTGTCGGCCGACTGGCGACGCACCGACGGCTTCTACGACAGCCAGTTCAGCGACGGCGCCGTCGACCGCTTCCGCGGCTACAATCTGAACGGCCGCCTGGTGGCGCGCCTGGACGAGAAGACCAAGCTCGACCTCAAGGCCCGTTACGGCCGGCTGACCGCCGGCTCGATCGCCTACAACGCCGTCTTCGCCCTGCCCTCGTTCGCCTCGGTGCTGTCCACACCGTCCTATTACGAGGACGTCAACGACCACGACTTCGTCTTCCAGAACAACGTACAGCACACCAACCGGCAGGAGGCCTTCGAGGTGTCGGCCAAGCTGGAGCGCGACCTGGGCTTCGCGACCCTGACGGCCTGGACGCTCTATTCCGACATCGACAACGACCTGGTCGCCGACGGCACGTCGGCCTCGTTCGGCTTCTTCAACGCCAGCGCCAGTTGCGCGGCCTCGATCGCGGCGCTGAACGCCAAGGGCGTCACCCTGCCCTCGCCGCAGTATCTGGGCACGACGGCCGCCGGTTCGTTCTTCGGCCCCTACACGCCCACCACCTGCGACGGCTACCAGTACCAGAAGCGCGACCAGAGCGACCTGTCGGGCGAGTTGCGCCTGACCTCGCGCTCCGACCAGGCCCTGCGCTGGATGGTCGGCGCCTACGCCCTGCACATCGACCGCGAGGTGGGCGTCGCCACGGGCCTGGACGGCGGCGGCGCGGTTCCGCGCGCCCTCTACGTGCCCTCGTCCTCGGTCTATTCGACCGAGCAGCTCTATTGGGACGACTTCAAGAGCGACGTGGCCGCGGTGTTCGGCCAGTTGGCCTACGACTTCGCGCCCGGCCTCGAAGGCTCGCTGGCCCTGCGCTACGACCGCGAGGAGCGCAAGGTCCACAATCTCGTCCCGACCACCGCGCGCACCAAATACATCGACTTCGACGGCCCGGCCTACACCGGCGGCGCGGCCCTGAACCCCGGCCTGGACGCGACGATCAATCCCGGCGGCATCAAGGACCAGAAGAAGACCTACGACCAGCTTCAGCCCAAGATCGCCCTGCGCTGGAAGGCCAGCCCCGACTGGACGCTCTATGGCGACTGGGGCGTGGGCTTCAAGTCGGGCGGCTTCAACAGCCAGGGCAGCGCCGCGACGGTGAACCTGTTCATCAACCCGGTGCGCACGGCGGCCGGCTACAAGCCGGTGACCATCCGCGACGACTTCGACAAGGAAGTCTCCAGCAGCTTCGAGATCGGGGCCAAGGGCCGGATGCTGGACGGCCGCCTGACCGTGGACGCCGCCGCCTATCACACCGACGTCGACGACATGCAGTTCTTCGAGTTCTTCGTCGGCCCGTTCGGCCTGCTGCGCGTGGTGTCGAACATCGACGAGGTGCGGATCAAGGGCGCGGAGCTGGGCCTGCGGTTCAAGGCCAGCTCGAACCTGATCCTCGAAGCCTCGGGCGCCTATACCGACAGCAAGATCCGCAAGAACAGCGTGCGGCCCGACACCGTCGGCAACGAGTCGCCCTACACGCCGCGCTACACCTGGAACCTGGCGGCGGACTACACCCACCCGCTGCCGCAGAACCTGTCGCTGCACCTGCGGGCCGACGTGCGCGGCACGGGAGCGACCTGGTTCCACGTCGTGCAGGGCCAGGACAACCCGACCGTCTTCGAGCTGAGCTACGGCGCGCTGGGACGGGCCAACTACGCCAAGTCCCGCCGCGACGCCTACACCACCCTGGACCTGCGGGCCGGGGTCGAGGCCGACGCCTGGAGCCTGACAGCCTTCGGCAAGAACGTGCTCGACGAGGACTACGCCGCCGAGGTGATCCCGGCGCCGGAGTTCGGCGGCAGCTTCGTTTCGCCCGCCGCCGGCGCGACCTGGGGCGTGGAGCTCGCCGTGAAGTTCTGACGGTTCGACGGGCGGCGCCCGCACAGCGGTGAAACCCCTCCCCCGATCCGGCGCGCGCCGCCCGATCGGGGGAATGTCGCCCGAATAGGCGTCGCGCCGCCGCCCTGGGGGGATGATGGCGCGCCAGCAAAGAGGCTGACGATGGCTTACCGATTGGGCGTGGACGTAGGCGGGACCTTCACCGACCTGCTGTTGCTGAACGAGGCGACGGGCGACTTCTGGCGGCACAAGACGCCGTCGACCCCGCATGACAGCTCGGTCGGCGTGATGACCGGCGTCAACGCGGTCTGCGAAAAGGCCGGGGTCAAGCCTTCGGACGTCGACGTCTTCCTGCACGGCACCACCGTGGCCACCAACGCCGTGCTCGAGGGCAAGGGCGCCCGCGTCGGCCTGGTGACCACCGAGGGCTACCACCAGGTGATGCAGATCGCCCGCTCGCTGGTGCCGGGCGGTCTGGCCGCCTGGATCATCTGGCCCAAGCCTGAGCCGCTGGCGAAGCTGGAAGACACGGTCGAGATCAAGGGCCGCATCGACGCGGCCGGCAAGGAGATCCGCCCGCTCGACGAGGCCGACGCCCGCGCCCAGCTCACCAAGCTGAAGGACCACGGCGTCGAGGCGGTGACCATCGCCCTGATGAACGCCTACCTCAACGGCTCGCACGAGCGCCGCGTGGCCGAACTGGCCGCCGAGATCCTGCCGGGCGTGCTGGTCTCGCTGTCGCACGAGGTCCTGCCGGAGATGCAGGAATACGAGCGCACCCTGACCACCGTCGCCAACGCCTCGGTCCGCCCGGTCGTCTCCAAGTACGTCAAGAATCTGCGCGACAAGCTGCGGGGCCTCGACATGCAGGGCCGCATCGCCCTGCTGCGCTCGGACGGCGGCCTGATGTCGTCGGAGAAGTCGGAAGAGCACCCCGTCAGCTTGCTGATGTCGGGTCCCGCTGGCGGCGTCACCGGCGCCCTGTGGGTGGCCCGCAACTCGGGCCTGAAGAACATCCTGACCCTCGACGTCGGCGGCACCTCGACCGACGTGGCCCTGATCGAAAACGGCGAGCCGCGCCGCGTGCGCACCACCGACGTCGGCCACCTCACCGTCCGCGCCTCGTCGCTGGACGTGAAGACGGTCGGCGCCGGCGGCGGCTCGATCGCCAAGGTGCCGGAACTGACCCGCGCCCTGCGCGTCGGCCCCGAGTCGGCCGGCGCCGCGCCGGGTCCGGCCGCCTACGGCAAGGGCGGCACCGCCCCCACCGTCACCGACGCCAACGTCGTGCTCGGCTATCTGCCCGAAGACCTGCTGGGCGGCGCCTTCAAGCTGGATCGCGAAGCGGCCCGCACGGCGGTGCAGACCATCGCCGACGCCCTGGGCATCGACCTCTACGAAGCCGCCCGCGGCATCATCGACATCGTCAACGAGAACATGTTCGGCGCGCTGCGCATGATCTCGGTGCAGCAGGGCTACGACCCGCGCGACTTCGCCCTGATGGGCTTCGGCGGCGCCGGCCCCCTGCACGTCAACGCCGTGGCCAAGCTGATGGGCTCGTGGCCGGCCGTATCGCCGGTCTCGCCGGGCGTGCTGTGCGCCCTGGGCGACGCCACGACCCGCATGCGCACCGAGACCGCCCGCTCCTATTCCAAGCGGATTTCGGCGGCGACCGAGACCGAGGTGCTGTCGTTCTTTAACGAGATGGACGCGCAGATCCGCGCCACCCTGAAGGCCGACGGCGTCGCCGACGCCGAGATCGAAACCAGCTTCGAGATCGACATCCGCTATCACGGCCAGGCCTTCGAAGTGCCGATGGTCGTGACCCTGGACATGCTGAACGCTGGCGGCCTGGCCCGTCTGGCGGCGGCCTTCGACGAAGAGCACCGCCGACTGTTCACGTTCAACATGGACGCCGAGCATGAGTTCGTGAACCTGCGCGCCGTAGCCGTGGGCAAGGTCCAGGAAATCCCGACGCTCGAGATCGAAAAGGGCGACGGCGATCCCTCGCGCGCCAAGATCCGCGACCACGAGGTCTGGGCCGACGGCGGCATGAAGCCGGCCGCCATCTATGACCGCTCCAAGCTCCGCGCCGGCGACCGCATCACGGGTCCGGCGATCATCACCGAGATGGATTCGACCACCCTGGTGCTGCCCGACTGCGAAGCCGTCGTCGACGTCTACGGCGTCATCCTGATCAACCCTGCCAAGGAATCCTGAGCCATGCCCGCGCGCATCCTGGAAACCAATTCCACGCCCTTCGGCAAGGTCGCCGTCGATCCGGTGACGCTCGACATCATCGAGAACGCCCTGCGCAACGCCCGCGTCGAGATGGACGCCACCCTGTTCCGCACCGCGCTGTCGCCCGGCATCCGCGAGCAGGGCGACGCCTTCCCGCTGATCGCCGACCGCGACGGCCGCATGGTGGTGGGCCAGTTCGGCTCGTTCATCGACGGCTTCCTCAAGGGCTATGACGGCGAGATCGAGGAAGGCGACATCATCCTCGTCAACGACCCCTATTCGGTCGAGGGCGCGATCAGCCACACCTCGGACCAGCTGTGCATCGCGCCGATCTTCCGCGACGGCCGGCTGATCGCCTGGTCGGCGATGTTCGGCCACATGACCGATGTCGGCGGCAAGGTGCCCGGCTCGCTGCCCACCGACGCCAACTCGATCTTCGAGGAAGGCTTCCGCCTGCCGCCGGTGAAGCTGTATCGCAAGGGCGAGCTGCAGAGCGACATCGTCCGCATCGCCGCCCACCAGTCGCGCATGCCCGAGTGGTTCAAGGCCGACCTGCACGCCATCGTCGCCTCGTGCCGCGTGGCCGGCCGCCGGGTGGTCGAGATCTGCGAACGCTTCGGCGACGACGTCTTCAACTCGGCCCTGACCGAGCTTCTGGCCCGAAACCATCGCGCCATGGCCCACCTGATCTCGACCGCGATCGGCGAACAGCCGGTGTCGTTCGAGGACTACATCTGCGACGACGGCAAGGGCGCTGGTCCGTTCAAGATCAAGTGCACCATGTGGCGCGAGGGCGGCAAGGTGGTGCTCGACTTCGACGGCACCGATCCGCAGTCGGAAAGCTCGATCAACTTCCTGCTGAACGAGAACATGTTCAAGATGTTCTTCGGCATCTACATGATCATGGTCTTCGACCCGCAGATCCTGTTCAACGACGGCTTCTACGACCTGGTCGACGTGCGGATCCCGGAAGGCAGCCTGCTGAAGCCGAAGTTCCCGGCCGCCCTGTCCTGCCGCACGCACGCTCTGGGCCGCATCTTCGACGTGCTGGGCGCGCTGCTGGGCCAGAAGACCCCGGAATTCCTGTGCGCCGCCGGCTTCTCGAGCTCGCCGCACCTGATGTTCTCGGGCTTCGACGGCAAGGGCGAGTGGTTCCAGCTGTTCCAGATCGGCTTCGGCGGCATTCCGGGCCGTCCGTTCGGCGACGGCGCCGACGGCCACTCGCTGTGGCCGGGCTTCACCAACGTTCCGAACGAGTTCCTGGAACGCTACTTCCCGATGGTCATCGAGCGCTACGCCAGCGTGGCCGACAGCGGCGGCGCCGGGCGCTTCCGGGGCGGCAACGGCATCCACATGACCTACAAGTTCACGGAAGCCGGCACGATCGCCATCCACGACGACCGCTGGTTCGTGCCGCCTTGGGGCGTCAACGGCGGCGCGCCTGGAGCGCGTTCCTGGAAACGCCTGGACAAGGCCAATGGCGAGAGCATCGCCCTGCCCTCCAAATGCGACGGCATCCAGGTCGACAAGGGCGACCTGCTGCACTTCGTCACCTGGGGCGGCGGCGGCTGGGGCGACCCGCTGGAACGCGAGGTCGAGCTGGTCGAGCTGGAGGTCGCGCGCGGCCTGGTCAGCGCCGAAGGCGCCAAGCGCTACGGCGTGGTGCTGGACGGCGCCGGCAAGGTCGATGCGACGGCCACCGAGGCCCTGCGGGCCAAGATCCGGTCCGAGCGCGGCCCGCTGGAGGTGTTCGACCGTGGTCCGTCGCTGGACGAGCTGCGCGCCTCGTGCCTTGCCGACACCGGCCTGCCCGCGCCGCGTCCGCCCGTGTGGCGCAACGCGCCGCTGGCCCTGGCGGCGGAGTAGGTTTTAAGCGTCATGACGGTTGAAAACACTGGTCCCCTCAAGGGCCTGCGCGTCGTCGAGATGGGCCAGCTGATCGCTGGTCCATTCTGCGGCCAGTTGCTGGGCGACATGGGCGCGGACGTGATCAAGATCGAGCCGCCCGGCAAGGGCGACCCGATGCGCGACTGGGGCCGCGGCGACTATCCGCTGTGGTGGGAGGTCGTGGCCCGCAACAAGCGCACGGTCTCGGCCAATCTGCGCGTGCCCGAGGGCCAGGCCCTGGCCCGCAAGCTGATCGCCACCGCCGACATTCTCATCGAGAACTTCCGGCCGGGCACGCTGGAGGGCTGGGGCCTGAGTCCCGAAGCCCTGCACGCCGAGAACCCGGGCCTGATCATCGTGCGGGTGTCAGGCTACGGCCAGACCGGTCCCTATGCCGACCGCGCCGGCTTCGGCGGCATCGGCGAGGCCATGGGCGGCTGGCGCCATATCGTCGGCGACCCAGACCGCGCGCCCTCGCGCATGGGCATCTCGATCGGCGACGCCCTGGCGGCGACCTACGGGTGCCTGGGCGCCCTCGCCGCCCTGCGCCACCGCGACAAGACGGGTGAAGGCCAGGTGGTCGACAGCTCGCTCTACGAGGCGGTGCTGCAGGTGATGGAAAGCCTGGTCCCCGACTACAAGGTCATGGGCTACATCCGCGAGCGCTCGGGCTCGGTGCTGCCCGGCATCGCCCCGTCGAACGTCTATCACTGCAAGGACGGCGACTACCTGATCGCCGCCAACCAGGACACGGTGTTCGGCCGCCTGTGCAAGGCCATGGGCCAGCCCGAACTCGCCCAGCACCCAGACTACGTCAACCACGTGAACCGTGGCCGCAACATGAAGGCGCTGGACGCCCTCATCGAAGAATGGACCAAGACCCTCACGGTCGACGAGGTCGAGGCGGCGATGATCGAGGCCGGCGTGCCGGCCGGGAAGATCTATCGCGCGCCCGAGATGCTGGCCGACCCGCACTTCGCGGCCCGGGAGTCGATCGTCACGCTCGACCACCCCCGCTGGGGCGAGCTGCCCATGCAGAACGTCATGCCCAAGCTGTCCAAGACTCCCGGCGTCGTCCGCGCCATCGCCTCGCAGGCGGTGGGCCAGGACAACGGCGCGGTCTGGGGCGAGCTGGGCATCTCGGAAAGCGAGCTGAAGGCGTTCGCCGAGCAGGGGGTGGTCTAGGACCTCCCCCATCCTCCACAGTGAATATCGAGAGTCAGCTTGGATCCCCGCCCTGGCGGGGATGCACGGAGTAGAAATGGCTGAAGACCTGGACGCGGACTACCACAAGGCTGGCTTCGGCGGGCGCCTGGCCTTCGGCAAGAGCCCGGCCCTGCTGATCATCGACGTTGTCGACGCCTATCTGCTGCCGGACTCGCCGCTCTATGCCGGCGTCGAGGCGGCCCTGGCCAGCAACGCCCGCCTGCTGCAGGCGGCGCGCAAGGCGGGCATCCCGGTGATCCTGACCAACGTCGTCTACCAGGCCGGCGTCGGCGGCCGCGACGGCGGGGTGTTCTATCGCAAGGTGCCGGCCCTGAAGGCCTTCCAGGAAGGCTCGCCGCTGGGCGCCTTTCCCAAGGAGATCACCCCGATCGAGGGCGAGATCGTGCTGTCCAAGCAGTACGCCTCGGCCTTCTTCGGCACGCCGCTGGCCTCGACCCTGCGGGCCATGGGCGTCGACACCGTGATCATGGGCGGCTTCTCGACCTCGGGCTGCGTGCGAGCCAGCGCGCTCGATGCCCTGCAACACGGCTTCATCCCGTTCGTGGTGCGCGAAGCCTCTGGCGACCGCGACGAGCGGGTGCAGGAAGCCAACCTCTTCGACCTTCAGGCCAAGTACGCCGAGGTGGTGTCCGAGGCCGAGGCGCTGGAGCTGATCGCCAAGGCTTAGCGCCAGAGCGCCGCCAGCTCCGCGTATCCGGCCTCGCCGCCACAGGTCTCGACAGCCTTGGCCGAGCGATCGCGAGCCGCCAGGGCCTTGGCGCAGGCGCGGTTGGCGGCGACCTGGGGTTCGACGACGTCGTAGCTTGGCGCGTTTTCACGAAACACCTTCTCGCCCTCGAGGTCGAGCGGCCCACGGTCCGTCCGCGGCAAGGCCCCGCGCGAAGCCGTCGCCGCCTTGCGCAGACGCTCGGCCTCGACCGGGTCGCGCTCGACGCCCTGGCCGTTCTCGTACAGCAGGGCCAGCGCCAGCTGGACCTTGGCGCTGGGGCCGGCGGCGCGGTCGCGCAGCTCCTGGGGCGAGGTGGTGAGCGCCAGCTTCAGCGGCTCCAGTTCGGCGCGCCGGTCCTCAGGAGAGGTCGCGCAGGCCGTCATCAGCAGCGCCGTAGTCACAAGGGCCGCGATCGGCGTGATCGTCTTCGACAAGGCTTTCTCTCCCCTTCTTCCTGAATTGATGCGGCTCAGCGCCGCCAGCGGGCCGCCAGTTCCGCGTGGTTTGCGGCGCCCCCGCACGTCTCGATCGCTTCGGGCGAGCGGTTGTCGGCGGCCAGGACGCGCGTGCAGGCGACATTGGTCGCCGCCAGAGACGGCGCGAGGGCGTAGCGCGGCACGAAGATCGTCGAGACGCGGCCGGGCTTGCCGTTCAGGCCGGCGATGTAGGTGGTGATCGGCGTCGATCCGCGCACCGCCGTGGCGGCCTTGCGCAGGCGATAGGCCTCGACCGGATCGCGCTCCACGCCGCCTTGGCCGTATTCATAGAGGAGCGAAAGGCTCAGTTGGGCCGAGGCGTCGTTGTGCGCGGCGCGGTCGCGCAGCACCTCCGGCGGGATCGTCAGCGCAGCCTGCAGGGGACCAAGGTTAGCCACGCGCGCCTCCTGCGAGGTCGCGCAGGCCCCCAGGGCGACCATGGCGAGGCCGAGGACGACCGTCCGCGCGATCCCGTTCGACAAGGTCAGCCTCCGCACGCCAGAACAACTCCTGAGTGCAAGACTATCCCAGAACGCGCGAGGCGCAACCGCCCGTCAGGCCTTGGCCGGCTCCACGCCGTATGCCCGCATGAACACGTCGACGGCGGCGTCGACCGTCTCGTCGACCAGTGACTGGGGAAGCTCCTTCAGAACGCCTTCCAGCAGGCGATAGAAGGGTCCCGCCTCACACAGGGCCTGGAAATGCATGGCCGCCTGCCAAGGATCGACCCGTCGCATCTTGCCCTGGTCCATGAACCACTCGAAGCGGGCGGTCATCCTGGTCCAGCCGCGCTTGGGGCCGTTCTCGAAGAACAGCTTGCCCAGGTTCGAGCGCGCGCCTTCGGCGATGATCATCCGCCGGAAGGCCAGCACCTCTTCGCTGGACAGGAACGACAGGAAGGCGCGGCCGAACTTGTTCAAGGCCTTGCGCAGGTCGTCCTCGGTTTCGAAGGTGGCGAACACCGGATCGATGATCTGGGCGCCCTTCTCCAGCATGGTGGCGACGAAGAGGTCGTCCTTCGAGGCGAAGTAGCTGTAGAGCGTCTGCTTGGAGCCGCCGGCCCGGGCCGACACCTCGGCCATGCTGGCGCCCAGGAATCCGCGCTCCAGGAACACCGCCTTGGCGGCCTCCAGGATGCACTTCCGCTTCTCCTCGGTCTTGACGCGCACGCGCTCTCCTCGCTTCCCCGCAGCCGGGTTTCATGGCCCAGTCGTTTTCTGGACCAGACTGTACACTTTTCGCTTGACGCCGTCACGTCAAGTTATATTTAGACCGTCCTGTACGGTTTGATATCGAGCAATTCGATGGCGCACTTGTCCCTCCCCCAGAAAACCACATTGAAAACTACCCTCGCGGCCCTGCTCGCGACCTCGGCCCTGGCGGGCTGTGCGGCCGTGCCGACCCTGCCGCCGGCCCAGGCGATCAAGGCGCCCGACGCCTACGCCTCGCGGCAAAGCCTCGCGGCCCCTGCCGCCGACTGGCCGACCGACCGCTGGTGGGCCGCCTATGGCGACGCCCAGCTCGACGCCCTGATCGAAGAAGCCCTGGCCGGTTCGCCCGACCTGGCCGCCGCCCAGGCCCGCGTCGCCAAGGCCGAAGCCCTCGCCGGCCAGGCCCGTTCGGCCACGCTGCCCAGCCTGTCGGCCAACGCCAACTACGCCTCCGTCAAGCAGAGCTACCACAACGGCTTCCCGGCCGCTTATGTGCCCAAGGGCTACAACGACAGCGGCCGCGCGACGCTGGACTTCGCCTGGGAGCTCGACTTCTTCGGCAAGAACCGCGCGGCTCTGGCGGCCGCCACCTCGCAAGCCGAGGCCGCCAAGGCCGAAGCCGCCGAGACGCGCCTGGTTTTGTCGACCAATGTCGCCGCCGCCTATGCCGACCTCGCCCAGCTGTTCGCCGACCGCGACGCGGCGGCCGACGCGGTGAACACCCGCGAGCAGACGGCCCAGCTGACCGCCGACCGCGCCGCCAACGGCCTGGAGAACCAGGGCTCGGCCGAGCAGTCCAAGGCCGCGCTGGCCTCGGCCCGCGCCCAGCTGGCCGCCTCGGACGAAGCCGTCGGCCTGACCCGCAACCGCCTGGCCGCCCTGCTGGGCGCCGGTCCCGACCGGGGCCTGTCGCTGGAGCGTCCGAAGGTGGGCGCGCTGAAAGCCTTCGGCCTGCCGCAGAACCTGTCTGCCGACCTGATCGGCCGCCGCCCCGACGTCGTCGCCGCCCGTCTGCGGGCCGAGGCCGCCGCCCAGAGCGTCAAGAAGGCCAAGGCCGAGTTCTACCCCAATGTCGACCTCTCGGCCTATTTCGGCCAGCAGTCGCTGGGCCTGGACATGTTGACCAACAGCGGCTCGCGCATCGGCTCGTTCGGCCCGGCTATCCGCCTGCCGATCTTCCAGGGCGGCGCCCTGCGGGCCGGCTATCGCGGCGCGGCCGCAGACTACGACGCCGCCGTCGCCAGCTATAACGGCGCCCTGTCGCAGGCCCTGAAGGACGTCGCCGACGCCGCCGTCAGCGCCCGCGCCCTCGACGCCCGCCTGGGTGAAAGCCGCAAGGCCGTCGAAGCCTCGTCGGCCGCCCACGACATCGCCCTGCAGCGCTATCGCGGGGGCCTGGCCACCTACCTCGACGTCCTCACCGCCGAGGACGCCCTGATCGCCAACCAGCGGACCCTCGCCGACCTCGAGACCCGCGCCTTCACCCTCGACGTGGCGCTCGTGCGCGCCCTCGGCGGCGGCTACCGCGCCGCCTGACCCGTTTCCCGGAGCATCCCCCAATGTTCGATTCCGAAGTCTCCGCCGACGCCCAAGCTCAAGCCGCGGCTGCCAAGGCCGCCGCCGGCGCCAAGCGCAAGAAGCTGTTCGCCGGCCTCGCCGCCGTCATCGTCGTCGCCGGCGCCGGCTATGGCGCCTACTACGCCCTGGTCGGGTCGCACCATGTGGAGACCGACAACGCCTATGTCGGCGCCGACACCGCCCAGGTGACCCCGCTGGTCGGCGGTCCGGTGCGCAGCGTCGCCGTCCACGAGACCCAGGTCGTCAAGCAAGGCGACGTGCTGGTGACCCTCGACGACAGCGACGCCCGCATCGCCCTGGCCTCCGCCCAGGCCGATCTTTCCCGCGCCGAGCGCCGGGTGCGCGGCTATCTCGCCACCGACCAGAGCCTGGCCGCCCAGATCGCCGCCCGCGACGCCGACCAGACCCGCGCCGCCGCCAGCCTGACCTCGGCCCAGGCCGACCTCGAGCGCGCCCGCGTCGACCTGGACCGCCGCAAGGCTCTGGCCGCCACTGGCGCCGTTTCGGGCGACGAACTGACCCGCGCCCAGAACGCCTATGCCAACGCCCAAGCCGCCTTCGCCTCGGCCAAGGCCTCGCAAGCGCAGGCCCAGGCCAACCGCGCCGCCGCCGCCGGCTCTCTGGCCGCCAACGCCGTGCTGACCTCCGGCGCGACCGTCGACGCCAACCCGGAAGTCGCCGCCGCCCGCGCCAAGGTCGAGCAGGCCCAGCTGGACCTGTCGCGCACCGTCATCCGCGCGCCGATCAACGGCGTCGTGGCCAAGCGCAACGTCCAGATCGGCCAGCGCGTCGCCGCCGGCTCGCCGGTGATGCAGGTCGTTCCGATCGGCGCGGCCTATGTCGACGCCAACTTCAAGGAAGGCCAGCTGCGCAAGGTCAAGATCGGCCAGCCGGTCGAGCTGGAAGCCGACCTTTACGGCGGCTCGGTGAAGTACCACGGCAAGGTCGCCGGCCTGTCGGGCGGCACCGGCGCGGCCTTCGCCCTGATCCCGGCCCAGAACGCCACCGGCAACTGGATCAAGGTCGTGCAGCGCCTGCCCGTCCGCGTCGCCATCGACCCGGCCGACCTCAAGGCTCACCCGCTGCGCGTGGGCCTGTCGATGAAGGCCACGATCGACACCCGCGGCTAAGCCCCACTCCGAGCCCCAATTCCGAGCAAGGACAGCCGTCATGGCCAGCGCTCAAGCCGCCTCCGCAAGAGCGGCCTCCGAACCCGCGCCGCTCAGCGGGCCGGCGATGATCTTCGCCGGCCTGATCCTGGCCGCCGCCAACTTCCTGGTGGTGCTCGACACCACCATCGCCAACGTCTCGGTGTCGAACATCGCCGGCGCCCTGGGCGTCTCGCCGAGCCAGGGCACCTGGGTCATCACCTCCTACGCCGTGGCCGAGGCCGTGGTCGTGCCGCTGACCGGCTGGCTTTCGGCCCGCTTCGGCGCGGTCAGGGTGTTCGTCTTCGGCATGATCGGGTTCGGGATCTTCTCGTTCCTGTGCGGTCTTGCGCCGTCGCTGGGCTTCTTGGTGCTGTTCCGCATCCTGCAGGGCGCCTGCGGCGGCCCGCTGATGCCGCTGTCGCAGACCCTGCTGCTGCGCGTCTTCCCCAAGAAGCACGCCGCCGCGGCCACGGGCCTGTGGGCCATGACCACCCTGGTCGCCCCGATCCTCGGGCCGATCCTGGGCGGCGCGCTGTGCGACAGCGTCGGCTGGGCTTTCATCTTCTGGATCAACGTGCCGATCGCCATCGCCTGTTCCTGGTTCGCCTGGAACCTGCTGAAGGCCCACGAGACGCCGCTGGCCCGCGCGAAGGTCGACCTGGTGGGCCTGGGCCTGCTGGTCGTCTGGGTCGGCTCGCTGCAGATCATGCTGGACCTGGGCAAGGAGCACGACTGGTTCTCCTCGCCGCTGATCATCGGCCTGGCGCTGGTCGCCGCCGTCGGCTTCGTCGCCTTCCTGATCTGGGAGCTGACCGAGGAGAACCCGATCGTCGACCTGCGGGTCTTCCGCCACCGCGGCTACACCGCGGCGGTCATAACCCTCAGCGTCGCCTTCGGGGCCTTCTTCGGCATCAACGTGCTGAACCCGCTCTGGCTGCAGCAGAACATGGGCTACACGGCCACCTGGGCCGGCTACGTCTCGGCCCTGCTCGGCGTCACCGCCGTATTGGTCGCCCCGCTGGCGGCCGGCATGTCGGCCAAGTTCGACGCCCGGCGTCTGGTCTTCCTGGGCCTGATGTGGATGGCCTTCATGACCTTCTTCCGGGCGCAGGCCAACCAGCAGATGGGCTATTTCGACATCGCCCACTGGCTGCTGTTCCAGGGCTTCGGCATGCCGTTCTTCTTCGTCCCCGTGACCGCCCTGGCCCTGGCCAGCGTCCGGGTCGAGGAGACCGCCAGCGCCGCCGGCCTGATGAACTTCTGCCGGACACTGTCAGGGGCCTTCGCCACCTCGGTGGTGACCACGGTCTGGGCCGACGGCGCCAGCCGCAACCACAACGAACTGTCGGGCGTGCTCAACGGCGCGCAGTCGACAATGGACCAGCTGCAGGGCGTGGGCCTGACGCCCGAACAGGCGCGCGGCACGCTGGACAACATGGTCCAGAGCCAGGGCGTCATGCTGGCCACCAACCAGGTGTTCATGGCCATGGCCGCCCTGTTCGTGGTCGCCGCCGTGATCGTCTGGCTGGCCCCGAAGCCGACCCGCGTGGCCGACACCTCGGCGGCGCACTAGAGCAAATGGGGGAGCGGCGAAGGTCGCTCCCCTCTCCTGCACTCCCGTCATTCCCGCCCTTGTGGCGGGAAACCCTCTGTCAGCCGCACGGGCCGGAGGGGCGGACCGCTGGCGGTCCGCTTGCGAGGCGCCTGCCAGCGGACCCAGGGGTTCCCGCCACGAGGGCGGGAATGACGGGAGGTGGGGGTTAGTGGGTGATCGCCCCCTTCACCACCGCCGCGAACTTCTCCACCGGGCAGTCATAACCCGCTCCGGCCTGGCTGCAGCCCGGCACGAAGATCGGCGAGGCTTCCGGCGGAGCGGCCAGGGTCAGGGCCTTCTTCTCCCGCAACTGCGACAGGCTCTGCACCGCGTAGCGCACGCGGATCACCCGCACGCCGTCGGCGCGCTTCCAGCGCTCGAACACCAGGTTGCCGCCCGGCGCGATCTGATTGGGCTGATAGCCCGGCGCGGCCCATTCCAGGCCAAGCAGCCCTCCCAGCATGGCCAGGGTGCCGTCGTGGCCGACGATCACCACCATCTTGGAATTGGGATCGCCGATGGCGTCCTTGCCTGGCTTGGTCTCCAGCGTGGCGAGAATACGCGAGGCCAGATGGCCGGCGCCGGTGCGGGCCACTTCGTGCGAACGCAGGCGCAGGTCGAACTCGGCCTGGTGCAGCGGGAAGACCCGCAGCAACGACGCCTCGTCGAGGCCCTTCCAGCCGAGGCCCGCGAAGTCCTGGCCGTCGGCCCAGGCCATCAGCAGGCTTTCGGTGACGCCCGACGCGAAGGCCTCGGGGCCGGCGATCCCCACCGTCTCGTCGGCGTCGTCGGAGAAGGCCGGGGCCTCGTCATAGACGCGGCGCTTGCCGTCGGCCTTCGGGCACGGGGCGGCGTCGCATTGCATCAGCAGCTCGTCGAGGCTGGCGATGGCGTCGGCGTGGCTGGCGCTCCAGGCGGCGAGGCTGCCGCCCACGCGGCCGGCGACCGAAGCACGGGCCAGGGCGAGGTCGGGCTTGGCGACGCTCGCCTTCACCGGCTCGAACAGCGGATCGATCTTGCCCTCGCCCACCGTGTGGACGTCCACCGCGCAGCCCGGCGACAGTCCCTCGCCCAGCGCCTTGGCCGTGGCGATCGTGCGCTGGGTGACATTGGCCCAGTAATAGACCGCGCCGCAGTCGGCGCCGGCCAGCAGGCCCTGCTTGGCGTAGAGATCGCGATAATAGGTTCCGAACAGGGTGGAAAGCGCCCCGCCGTTGGCCGTCAGGTGGCCGGCCGGAACGCCGAAGCGCGGCCAGGGTCTGGCGGTGGCCGTCTCCAGGCGCTCGGGGCTGGACATCGCCGCGCGCACGCCGTGGCGGCTGAGGATCACCACCTTCTCCAGGGTGTCGCCGGGCTGCTGGGCGGCGGCGGGCGCGGCGACCAGGGCGGTGACGGCGAGGGCCGTTAGGCGGGCAATCAGACGCATCGAAACTCCCGGAAAACAAAAAACGGCCCGCACGGCGGAATCGCGCGGGCCAGTGAGGGGATCGGGTCGGAGGAGGTCAAGCAAAGCTCCCCTCCGTCATGCGAGATCGCCTCCCTGGCCGCCCCGTCGGGCAGCCAGGAAGAACGATACTCCGTAAGCGGAGCAGTTGAACTCTAGAACTTCGCCCGCAGGCCGAAGCTGACGGTGCGGCCGTACTTGGTGTAGCCGCCGAACCAGCCGCCCTTGACGAACTGCCACTGGGCCGCGTCGGTCAGGTTCTGCCCTTCCAGCGCCGCGGTGATCTGCGGCGTGATCTTGTAGCTGACGCTGGCGTCCAGCGAGCCGAAGGCCGCGTCGTTGAGGGCCGACAGGCCCGCCCCGCCGACATCCTGCAGCACGTCGTCCACCCAGCTGTAGCTGGCCCGGGCCGCGATGCGGTCCTTCTCGTAGAAGCCGGTCAGGTTGAAGCTGTTCTTGGCGACGTTGACCATCTCGTCCTTCAGCGTCGCCGAGTAGGTCGCCTCGGTGTCTGTGTAGGTGTAGTTGGCCAGGAAGCCGAGGCCGTCGAACGGCGCGGGCAGGCTCTTGAACAGGTGCTGGTAGGCCAGCTCGACGCCCTTGATCGTCGCCTGGCCGCCGTTGGTCGGCGAGGTCAGCTGGTAGGTCTGGCCGTCGACGACGATGTTGGTCTTCTGGCTGTAAACGAAGGTGGTGATGTCCTTGTAGAAGGCGCCGGCGATCAGGGCGCTGCCGGGGGCGAAGTACCATTCCAGCGTGGCGTCGTACTGCCAGGCCTCGAACGGCTTCAGCTCCGGATTGCCGCCCACCGCCGTCAGCACCGTGCCCGAGGAGTTCAGCGTCAGGCGCGGGGCCAGATCGGCCAGCGACGGACGGGTGATCACCTTGGCCACGGCGACGCGGGCCTGCAGGGTGTCGGTGATGTCAAGGGCGAAGTTGGCCGTCGGCAGCACGTCGGTGTAGCTCTTCTCGTAGCGCACCGGCAGGGCGGCGCTGCCGTTGTCGGCGTGGCCGGCCGAGACCTGCTTGGTGTTGGCCACGCGCACGCCCACCTCGCCGCGCAGCGGCAGGTCGGCGATCCTGGTGTCGAGGTCGGTCAGGGCGTAGCCGGCCAGGATCTCTTCCGACACGAAGTAGGAGTTGCGCTTGTCGGCGCGCGCCGTGCCCAGCTGGCTCTTGTCGGCCAGGGCCCAGAACTTCTCGGGGTTGGGCATCACCCAGGTGCGCGGCAGATTTCCGCCCACGTCGCCGAGGAAGTCGCTGACCGGGAAGGCCTCGAAGTAGCTGGCGTCGAAGTATTTGCCGGCCAGATTGGTCGTGTAGTTGATGTCGGCGCGATTATAGGTGCGCTCGCGCTCGCGGAACTTCACGCCGAAGGCGATGCGGTTGAACGGCCCCCATTCGACCGGACGCTCGGCGTCGGCCTGCAGGGCCTTTTCGAGATCCAGCGAGTCGTTGACGCGGTACTCGATGCGGCGGAACGGCAGCAGCGAGGGATTGGAAAGGTTGGTCGTCGCCAGGGTGACGCTCGGCAGGTCCTCGTCGTCGGCCTTGGTCATGTTGAAGGTCGTCTGGCCGATCGAGCCCAGCAGACGCGTACGGGTGATCGGCTTGGAGGTCTCCGAATAGGCGCGGGCGTAGGCCGCGTCGCCCGAGAAGGTCCATTCGCCGATCCGCTGCTTGCCGTTGACGGCCAGCATCAGGTTGTCGTGCGCCAGGTCGCTGACCTCGCGGCCGATCTGGCTGGTCGAGGTGACCGTGCCGCCGACCAGGGTTCCGTCGCGCACCACGGCCGAGCCGGGAACCAGGGTCGAGACCGTCTGGTCGACCGAATAGGTCAGTTCGTCATAGTGGTCGTCGAGGTGGGTGTAGCTGGCGTCGAAGGTGATCTCGGTGGCGTCGGTCGGACGATACTGGGCCGAGAACACCAGGCCCTTGCGCTCGCGATCCTCGCGCTCGAGGGTCGGGCGGATGGCGGTCGGATAGAGGCTGATCCCCTGCGCCGCCAGGCTCTTGCCCAGGGTCGTGGAGGTGTCGACATAGCTCCAGCCCACGCCGGTGACGCGGTCCTGGCGCAGGGTGCGCTGGTCGTAGACCAGGGCCAGCAGCGCGCCGAAGCTCTTGTCGTCATTGACCCAGCTGATCAGGCCCGAGGCGCGCGGGTCGGTCTTGCCGGCCAGTTCCGGATGGCTGGCCGTCACCGAGGCGGCCATGGTGTTCTTGCCCAGGGCCAGGGGGCGAAAGGTCTTGATGTCGACCACGCCGCCGATCGCGCCCTCGTCCAGCGAGGCCAGCGGGGTCTTGCCGACCTCGACGCCGGCCACCAGCTCGGACGGCAGGGTGTCGAAGCGGAACTGGCGGCCGCTCTGGCCGCTGTCGCGCATGTTCTCGTTCACCGCGGCGCTGCGGCCGTTGAGGGTGACGATCTGGAAGTTGGGGCCGAGGCCGCGCACGCGGACGAACAGGCCCTCGCCGCGGTCGCGGGTGATGGCGACGCCCGGCACCCGTTGCAGGGCCTCGGCGATGTTGTTGGACGGGAACTTGCCGATGTCCTCGGCCGAGATGGCGTCGACGACGTTGGCGGCCTTACGCTTGTCGGCCAACGCGCGCGCCAGCGAGCTGGCGAAGCCGCCGGTGACGACGATCTCCTCGACGGCGGCGGGCTCTTCAGCGACCGGCTCGGCGGCGGCCGGAGCCGACGCGGCCTCGGCGCGGGCGACCGGGGCCGGGGCGGTCGAGATCTTCTGGGCCGCCGGGCGCAGCACCGCCGCGCCGCCGTTGCGCACATAGGTCAGGCCGGTGCCGCGCAGCAGTTGGGCCAGGCCGCTCTCGGCGTCGACCTCGCCGCGCACGCCGCCGGTGCGCTTGCCCGCCAGCAGGGCCGGATCGGCCAGCACTTGCAGGCCGGTGGCGCGCGAGAAGGCCGGAAGGGCCGTCGACAGGTCGCCGGCCGGGATGGCCAGGGCGGGCTTCTGCGCGGGCGCGGCCAGGGCCGGGCTCGCCGTCAGCAGGGCGGCGGCGGAGGCCGTGCCGAGCCAGATCTTGAAGGTCATCGTCTATCCCCGAGTTCGCGCGGCGTGAGGCCGGCTTCGGCGGGAAAGACGCCGGCGCCCCGCCTGTCAGGACAGGGAATTTTGTGAAGTTTCCACGACGGGGTCAGCGACCCCCTCAACGGGTGAGGACGAGACCGCCCTCGCCTTCCCTCACCTTGAAGCCGTGGACGAGGGCCAGATTGCGCACCAGGGCGTCCGGATCGTCCATGCGGAAGCGGCCGGCCACGCGCTGGCGGCCAAGGTCCTCGCCCTGGACAATGATCGGCGTCGGCGAGGCCCGGTTCAGTCGCTCGACCAGCCGCGCCAGGGTCACCCCGTCGGTCTCCAGCCAGCCCGAGCGCCAGTCGTCGCCCGCCGGGTCGAAGGCCCTGACCTTGGACAGCCGCCCCTCGGTGGCGAAGGCCCGCTGGCCGACGGTCAGTTCGGCCGTGCGATGGATCAACCCCTTGGGCGCCAGCCGCACGCGGCCGCGATGCACCGACAGCTCCACCCGCCCCGGGCCGCGCTCGTGGCTGAGCTCCAGGTCGAAGGCCGTGCCCAGCACCCGGGCCGAGCCCTCGGCGGTCTTCACCGTGAACGGCCGCGCCTCGTCGTGGGCGACATCGAAGAAGACCTCGCCCTGGGCCAGGGCGACCTCGCGACGTTGCGACCCCATCCGGACCGACAGCCGGGTGCCGCCGTCCAGCGTCACCTTGGTGCCGTCGGCCAGGGCGACGGTGCGGTGCTCTCCCCTGCCCGTCTCGAAGATCGTGGGCGTCACGGTCATCAGCTGCAGCTGGGGCCAGGCGATCACCGCGGCCAGGGCGCAGGCTGCGACGAGGCCGCCGGCCAGGCCCGCGATCGGCCCGGCCCGCCGGGCGCGCACCGCGCGGCGCTGTTCGCTGAGCGCCATGGCCTCGGACAGGGCCGCGTCCTGGCTGGTGGTCCACAGCTGGTCGAAGGCCTGGGCGTTGGCCGCGTCGGCGGTCCGCCAGGCGGCGAAGCCGGCCTCGTCGCGGAAGGCCGGGTCCATCCGGCGGGCGGCCCACAGGGCGGCGGTGCGGCGGGCGCGGCTCATCGGCGGCCTCCCGCGCGACGCTCGGCCTTGGCCACTTCGCGATGCAGCTGCTCCAGCGCCCGCACCACGTGCTTCTCGACGGCGGCCTCGTTCATGGCCAGGGCCGCGGCGATCTCGCGCGTCGTCTGACCGTGCAGGCGCCGGCGGATGAACACGTCGCGGCGCAGCGGCGGCATGGCGTCCAGCACCTTGCCGAACACCTCGACCTTCTGGCGATGCATGAGGATCTGCTCCGGCGCGGGGGCTTGGCAGGGAATATCGTCGTCCAGCGCCTCGACCGGCCGGCGCTTGCGGCTGCGGAAGTGGTCGCGGACGAGGTTCAGGGCGATGCGGTAGCCAAGCGCCGCCCGGTCGGCGACGGTGCGCGCCTTCTCGTAGGTCAGCAGCCGCGCGAAGGTCTCCTGCACCAGGTCGTCGGCCGCCGCCGGGTCGCGGGTGCGCCGGACGATGAAGTGGTAGAGCTCGTCGCGCTGGGCGCGCAGGCTGGCCAGGTCGGTCATGACGCGACGCGCCAGGCGCGGACGCGAAGGAATGCGGGCTCCGGAAACATGGGCCGGCGCTAGCACGGCTTCATGACAGTTGTTCCGCCGCGACCTCGGGAACTCGGCCGGCCGTGATCGTCCGCACACGGGCGAAAGCACCTGGTGCGAATTCACCACGTGCGATGTTTCAAAGCTTTACAAACAATTGCAACTCTGACACGAGTCCAGCGCCACGCCAACCAGAGCGTGGATCGCCCGGTCGAAACCAGCCTCAGGGAGGGATTGGTGCTCGAGTCGTCGGTGTACCCCAGCGTAGCGTCCCAGAGCGCAGATCTTCCGAGCGTGGAGCCCGCTGACCTGCTGGTCACCGGCATCGGCGGCGCGACGCCCAAGGCCGCGTCGGTGCTCAGCCAGGCCCTCGACATGCCGGTCGAGACGGTGGTCGACGCCCTCTATCGCGCCCCCGCCCGGCTGCTGGCCGGACTGCCGGCGGCCGACGCCGCGCATCTGGCCGGCGTCATCCGCACCCTGGGCGTCGAGGTGGCCGTGACCCCGGCCGGCCCCGCTCCGGCCCGCGCGCCGGCCATGGACCTGGCCGGCGAACTCATCGATCTCGACGCCGCCGACGCCGTCGCCCAGGCCCTGGGACGCTTCCTCGGCATGGAGCCGAACGCCGCCCTCGACCTGCTGCTGACCCCGCCGGGCGTGATCCTGGGCAATGTCACCGAGGCCACGGTCCGGGCGCTGGAAGCCGCCCTTCCCGCCGACGCCGTGCGCCTGACCGCCAGCCGCCCCGACACCGCGGGCTTCGCGCTCTTCGCCAGCGGGCTGTCGCCTTTGCAGGTCGGCATACTGCGCCCACGCCTGCCGGCCGGGGCCGAGATCGCCGCCGGCGGTTCTGCCACCGTGTTCGACCTGACCCGCGGCGAGGCCGACGGCCTGTGGCGGCGGCTGAAGGCCCCCGAGCAGGTGCGGATCATCGACCAGGCCTTCCTGCGCTTTTCCATCGAACTGGTCGCCGCGCCGGACGACGCCGCCGAGGCGCTGGAGGCCCTGGCCGGCGTGCCGGTCGAGGACTACGACCTGCTGCGCCAGGCCCTGCCGGTTCCGATCGAGGCGGGCGTCGCCTTCGCCGATCTCGAAGACCGGATGGCCGCCTACGAGGCCGCGAACCTGCATGTGCGCGCCGAGCTGGAGACCTTCGCCCACCAGGCGCTGGACATCCTGTCGGCCCCGGCCGCCCTGCTCGCCGAGTTCAGGCTGGCTGGACCCGCGCCTCTGGCCACCCCGCCGATGCCCCGCCCCCACGCCCGCCTGCTGCGCCATCGGCTGGAAGCGGCCGGCGCCGAGGTGCTGTTCGCCCAGGTCGCCCCATGACCGGCCAATCGGTGAGCGCCCGTCCCGACGTCCATCGCCTGCACGCCGGCGTCGCCGAGGCCGGCAAGCTGCTGGCCCTGAAGGGCCGCCACGACGAGGCCCTGGCCAAATACCGCGAGGCCCTGCGCCTGGCCCACGGCGTGCGCGCCCCGCAGATCTTCGCCCGCCACTACCTGCACTGCGTTCTGGAAAGCCTGGAGCGCACGGGCGCTCATGATCAAGCCGCGACCCTGGCCGGCGAGGCCGCCAGCAGCGCCGCCGCCGAGCTGGGCGACGGCACGCCCAGCGACTTCCAGCGCCGCGACCGCGCCTTCCTGCTGGAGCGCCTGGGCGTCAACCGGCTGAAGGCCGGCGACGTGGCCGGCGCCCGCGACGGCCTGGCCGCCGCCCTGGCTTTGGACGAAGGCCTGGGGCTGGCCCGCGACCTGCTCGCCTGGACCGCCCGGGGCCTCGGCGTCACCGCCGCCCGGCTGGCCGAGGCTCAGCGCGCTCACGGCTACTGGACCGTGCGCGCCGACACCGTCGATCGAACCCGCGTCTGTGAATCCCCCGTGTCGCCCCGGGAGCCGATGAGCAAGGAACCGATGCATGGCTGACGAGAACCCCATCGAGAAGATGACGCCCGGCCAGATCCTGGCCGACGCCAGCGTCGCCGAGTTCATCAAGGCCATGGGCCTGTCGATCGCCGACGCCCAGAAGGCGCTCGACCTCAACAGCCTGGCCCAGGTCGGCGAGTACGTGGAGCCCCGCCCAGGGCTGGGCGGCAAAAGCCTGCTGCAGCTGGGGCTGTCGCCGCCCTTCTATCACTACCAGCACGCCGACCTGACGGTCTCGATGCAGCTGACCATGAAGGTCGGCGAGGCCAGCGCCTTCGGCATCGGCGGCAAGCTGGACTTCGGCTTCGGCCAGGGCGGCCCGCAATCCCCGGCCAACGCCCGCGAGGCCCAGATCACGCTGAAAAGCCTGCCCGCCAGCGTCACGGTGGACGGCGCCAAGACCGACGCGGCCGGCGCCGACCTGGAGTCCGCCGCCGAGGCCGTGGCCCAGAAGCTGCGCACCCCGGCCGGCAAGTTCGAGCGGGCCTATGTCGAGGCCCAGCACACCAAGGTGCAGTTCAAGCTCGACCCCGACACCGCCAAGAATCCGATCAAGACCGACAGCGGCGTGGCCTTCTACGGGGCCGGCGAGTCCAGCGTCGGGGTGATCCGCATCGTCGAGACGCCCACGGCCGGCGCCAGCGAGGACTTCGTCCTGGCCGCCGGCAAGACCGCCAACGTCAAGAGCCAGGCCAACGCGCTGCTTTACGCCCGCGCCGTGGTGTCGGCGATCAACGCCCTGGGCGGCTTCAAGGCCAAGCTGCAGCGCGATCCGGTCGGCTCGACCCTGCCCGTCGGCGGCGGCACCCTGGGCATCGCCCTGTTCGACAGCGGCAGCTCGGTGCTCAAGCCCGCCGCCACCGAGGAACTGGGCCTGCTGGCCCGCACCCTGCGCGACAGCGGCTCGGTGGTCGACGTCGTCGGCTTCACCGACCGCGTCGCCTCGCAGGACTACAACATCAAGCTGGGCGAGGACCGCGCCAACGCGGTCGCCAACTACCTGAAGAGCAACGGCGTCCCGGCCGCCCAGATCCGCAAGGTCGAGACCAAGGGCGAGGACCGCTGGATCGGCGCCACCGACGAGGTCTCCAACCAGCAGTTCCGCCGCGCCGAGGTGCTGCTGGCCGACTCCAACGACCTGCTGATCATCGTCGACTCCGCTGGAACCCAACTGCAGGCCACGCCCACCCCCGACAAGACCGGCGGCAGCGCCAGCGGCAACGGCTTCATCATCGTGCGTCACTTCACGGCCCAGGCCGTCGACGCCACGGCGGTCAAGGTCGGGGCCTCCGACACCTCGGTGGCGATCAGCGGGGCGGCGGTCAATTCCGGCGGCTCCAACTTCGCCGGCGACACGCCCGAGGCCTACGCCTTCAACCTGACGCGCGACGTCAACGCCGGCAGCGCCACACACGGCGTGCGGGCCACGCGCCAGGGCGGGGTCGTCACCTTCGCCGACGCCAAGGACGTGGTGCTGATCAACCTGGTCACCCTGTCGGCCAACGACATCGCCCTGTCGGCCGCCGACGGCGCCAGCATCACCAAGGCCCTGGCCCCCATCGCGGCCGGCCCGACGGCAAGCGGCGACAAGCCTAAGATCTCGGTCGCCGTGGGCTTGGCCGTCGACTACCGCACCAGCCGGCAGTTCGAGCAGTCGGTGAACGGCAACAGCAGCATCTCGGCCCGCATCGTCGCCGTGCCCGCGCCCGTCGAGTTCCTCGACGAGATCAAGACCTATCTGACGCCAGCCCCGACCCCGACGCCATGAGCGAAACCGCCGCCGTCACCCGGCAGCTGCTGTCCGCGCCGCTGCCGCAGATCATCGAGCGCCTGGGCGTCGCCATCGCCGAAGCCCAGGCCGCGCTCGACCGCAACAGCATCGCCACGGCCCAGGCCATGGCGACGACCGACATCGAGATCGGCGGCGAGACCCACAACCTGATCTCGCTGGGCTTCACGCCCACCTTCTACAGCTTCACCGAGGCGACGGTGGAGGCCAAGCTCTCGTTCAGCATGACCGAGAGCACCGAATTCGGCGTCTCGGCCGGCGCGACCGTCGGGGTCAACACCGGCTTCGTCATGGTCGCCGCCTCGGTCAACGTCAGCTACGCGCGCAAGTTCTCGGTCAGCGCCGAGGGCATGAGCTCGATCGCGGCCCGGCTGGTCAGCCTGCCGCCCCCCGAAATCCTCGAAAACCTGCTGCGCAGGATCAGCGAACCCACCACCGTTTAGGAAGGAGACGTCATGCCGTCGATCGGAAGAGAGCTGTTGAACGTCCCCATGGGGGACATGATCCGCCAGATGGCCTTCGCCATCGCCGAAGGCCAGATGAAGCTCGACGCCAACAGCATCGAGGTGGCCGAGATGATGGGCGGCCTGCAGGTCGTCACCGACGACGAAGGCAACCAGACTTTCGACGACAGCCGGATCTTCTTCGGCTACGACCTGATGACCGTCCAGCAGGCCGAGGCCTTCATCGCCACCGACGACGCGATCTCCGGCGGCAATATCGACGCCCTGTCCAAGGTCATCGCCAACCAGAAGAAGAACGCCCAGGACAACGGCGAGAGCCTCGACACCACCCTGATCCGGGTGCCGACCCGGCTGTCGATGCTGGAGCTGGGCTTCTCGCCCACCTTCTACCAGTTCGTCGACACGATCATCGAGGTGAAGATCGCCATCAAGTTCACCTACACGCGCGAGACCACCCGCTCGTCGCGCGACACCAACCAGACCAACACCAAGAGCAACAGCTTCTCGTTCAAGCTGTTCCGCGGCAAGTTCGGCTCCAGCAACACCACCCAGGTCTCGACCAGCCAGGTCGACGCCTCCTACTCGGCCAAGTACAGCTACACGGCCGAGGGCTCGAGCCTGCTGCGCACCAAGCTGGTGCCGATCCCGCCCCCGGCCATCCTGGAAGAGCGGATTCGTCGCCAGCTGGACGAGGAGATCGAGCGCCGCAAGCGCCTGCTCGACAAGTCGCTGGCCGAAAACAAGAACTAAACCCCGGACGGAGAACGTCCCATGAGCGTGGGCCAAGAACTGCTCGCCGTCCCCTTCCCGGAGATGGTCCAGCGCCTGGGTGTGGGCATAGCCACGGCCCAGCTTCAACTCGACCTCGTCTCGCTGCGCATCGCCCGGCTGATGGCCGGCTACGACGAGGACGCGGACGAGGAGAAGGAAGGCGACGGCGCCAAGTCGAAGACCTATCTGGTCAAGTTCGGCGACGGCCAGGAATACAGCCTGCTGGAGCTCGGCTTCACGCCGACCTTCTACCAGTTCGTCGATACGGTGATCGAGCTGAAGATGTCGATCTCGTTCAAGTCCGAGACCGAGATCAAGCGCAGCAGCAGCAACACCTCGGTCAAGGCCGGGGGGCTGTGGACGCCGTTCGGCGGCGGCGGGGCGGTCAGCGCCAGCAGCGTCAGCGCCAGCTATGCGGCCAAGTACCAGTACAGCGCCGAGGGCTCGAGCCTGATGCGCACCAAGCTGGTGCCGATCCCGCCGCCGGCCCTGTTCGAGGAGCGCGTGCGCGGCCTGATCGAGCAGCGGCGCGCGGCCGAGCAAGAAGGCTCCGGATGAGCGATCCGCCCTGGAAGGACGCCCTGCGCCGCGCCAAGGCGCCGTCTCCGGCCGCGCCGGTCCGCGCGGCCGCGCCCTCGCCTGCATCAGGGGCCGCCCGCGGCGCCGATCCCTCGACCCTGTCGCCGAACCTGGCGCGGCTGATGGCCGAGCGGCAGGCGCTGGAGTCGCGGATGTCCCAGCTGACCGGCCAGGGCGCCCTGGGCGATCCGCGCTACGCCGTCACGCCGCTGGATCGCCGCCGGGCCGAGCTGGACCGCTGGGGCGCGGGGCGCGAC